>CAZIQJ010000095.1:0-8397 GCA_964541285.1 uncultured bacterium
TTGCCAAGCAGCAGGACGAAACGGAGAAAGCGTCTATCCTGATCATCGCGCCGGACGCGACCAAGGTCGGATCCACGGAAACCATCCGTGTTTCAACGCGTCCGGGAGCCACGCCGTCGATCGATTTTATCTGTCCTGACGGCACGCTGATTGTCGGCAACATTCCGCTGGCTGAGACCATGACCCCCGGTCTTTTCACCATGCGCCAGAAATTTGATTCACAGACTTTCCGCTGCTCGGTTGCCAAGGCCGTGACGCTCGTGGTCCACGCGACCCTGACCAGCAACGACCTGGTCAATGGCGGCACTTTTGACGCCACCGCGGTGGACAGCGTTCAGCTGACCACCAAGAGCCTGGACGACCTTGATACGTCTTCCGGCCTGTCCGCGGCCAAGTATGCCAAGGAAGCCAAGGAAGCCGTGGACGCGGTCAAGAAATCTCTTGAAGGTAATGGCGACAACATGACGGCCGCGCTTGACGCCCTGAAGAACAACATGAACCGCATGATGACCTCCGTTGACCAGTCCAAGGGCGACATGAGCGGGGTCCGCGAGATGGTGGATGAGATCGCCAAAAAGATGATGACCTTCATGGGTCCGGGCCAGGAAAGCATGAAAACCCTGCTTAAGGAAGAACTTGGCAAGGGCATGAAAGGCATGCGCAATAAGGTAGACCGCACTCTGGCCGTTGCTGAAATGACCCGCACCATCGCGGAACAGAAACTCGGCGGCAGTGATGAACCCGTGGTCAACACCTTCTATGAAATCGGTTCCGTGAAACTGAAAGTGGTCGCGGTCAACCCGTCGAAAGAAAAAGCCCAGAAAGTTCCCATCAAGATTTATCTGCCCAGGGAAGTTATCCCGGACGATATTATTGATATGGGCGAACTGAAAGTCGGTTATGATTCCGAAAAGGGCCTGTACTACACCTACAGCGATGGCGTGGAATTGAAACCGCAGGAATCGCGCGTGTTTGAAGTCCACCTTGAAGATATCTGGAAGGTCAAGGACCAGGAAATCAACAAGGTCCGCGAGCAGACCAACCTGGCGCTCAAGCGCCTTGAAAAGACCGAACACTTTGCCCAGGCCAAGGCCATTGTGGATTCCATTGACCGCCGCCTGAATGAAATCGAGGTCAAGCAGAACGATGACTCGATTTCACGTGAAGAGCACATCGGAGCTTTCCGCGTCAACGTCAAGACCATGGAACAGATCAAGAAGGACATCGAAGTCCTTGAAAAGATGCTGCAGCACACCGGCCAGCCGCCCTCAGTGGAATTCCTGAAGGACACGGTTTTTGAGAAGAAGGACGATATCGACAAGATCACGGCCTGGAAGCTGATCCTCGCGATCATCGGCTTCCTCGCGCTGCTGGGCGTCGGTTTCTACTTCCGCTGGTTCATGCTGATGAATTCTTCGCGGGTTGAGAAAGTTCCCATGAAGAACAAGGTGCTGAAGGTCAGCGAGCATGTCGAAGACCATATCGGAATGGCCCCCAAAGTCCAGGCCGCCGCGGAAGCCAAGCTTCCAAGCGATCCTGAAAAACGCAAAGCCGGCTGAGGCCGCCCGCCATGTTTAACGTCCTCATTTTGAAGGCCCGCCCTGAAGAGCAGGAGCCCGTCATTTTTGAAGGCCAGGCGTCCTCTGTTATCCTTCCCGGTTATGAAGGGGAGTTTGAGGTCCTGGATTTCCATAAACCCATTATCAGCAGGCTGAAAAATGGCTGGATTGTGGTCGATAATGCAAAGGCATATGAGATCTCCGGGGGAGTGAGCAAAATGAGCGGGCAAAAACTGGTTGCGGTGGTGGAACAGTGAAGAACCTGATTGTGATCGTGATTATGGCGATCAGCACCATCGGGCCGTCCATGGTCATCGCGGCCGTGGGTTTTTCAAGCATTACGGCGCTGGGAAGAAATCCTTCCGCGGCGCCCAAAATCATGCTGGCCATGATTCTCGCACTTATTTTCGCGGAGGCGATTGCCGTGATCGCCCTGCTTGTCGTATTTCAGACGTTCGCGCCATGATTATACTTGCAGCCGTTATTTTTCAGGGGTTCATCTTTCTGGGCATGATCCTGATCATGCGCCAGTTCATGAGAGGCCATGTCTCGGGCGCCGTGGACCATTTGCAGAAAATGAACGACGACCTGATAAAGCAGCAGAACGATATGAAGGAAAAGATGGCGGTCGCGCAGAAGGAATATGAGATGAAGATGAACCGTCTTCAGCAGGACGTGACCGTGCAGCAGAGCAAGGCGCGCGAAGAAGCCGCCAAAACAGTTGAAGACTCCAGGACGCGCGCACTGGCGGAACGCGAAAAAATCATTACCGAAGCGGTAGAGACGCGCGAAAAAATGCGTAAGGAGATCATGGCGGAGATGGAAGAAAAGTCCATCCAGAATTGCCGCATTATTATTTCCGAGTTTTTCCAGGGCGAGATGAAGACCCAGATCCACGAGGCCCTTCTGGCCAGGGCGCTTGACGGGCTTAAAAAAGTTTCCATGGAAAATTTCCAGATCAGGGCGGATCAGGCCGCGGAGCTGCGTGTCCCCGAGGCCCTGAAGCCCGAAGCGCGCGAAAAAATCAAAAAGATCCTTGAAGAAAAAATAAAGGGAACGGTGCAGTTTAAGGAAGAGATCGACCCCAGCCTTGTGGCCGGAATTGTCCTGAAGTTCGGCGCGGTTGTGATCGACGGCAGCCTGACGAACCGTTTGAATGAGGCCGCCGCGAGACTCAAGAAGGAAACTACGCGCCGTTACCAGACCATTATCTAGAGGCCCTATGTCCCAGCCGGATATCAAACCTGAAAGCCTTTCCCCCGAAGGCGTTGAAATACGGGAAATCGGCTATGTCCGGGAAATCCGCGAATCCATTGCCCGCGTTGAGGGCCTTCCTTCCGTCATGAGCGGCCAGATTGTCCATTTTGGCCATGAATCCAAGGGCATGGTCATGGGTTTCAGTGAAAAAGAAGTGCTGGTGCTGATGTTCGCGGGCAAGGAAAGGATCCGCGCCGGGGACGAAGTCTGGAGCCGCGGCGAACCTTTCACGCTTCCCGTGGGCGACCGTTATATCGGCCGCATCGTCAACGCGCTTTGCGAACCCTGCGACGGCAAACCTGCGGTTGAGCCCGACGACCATCTTCCCGCGTTCTGCATGGCGCCGGGCGTCATGGAAAGAAAGCCTGTTTGCGCGCCGCTGGATACCGGCGTCAAGATTCTGGACGCCATTATCCCCGTGGCCAAGGGCCAGCGCCAGCTATTGATCGGCGACCGCATGACCGGCAAGACCACTATTGCCATGGACACCATCATCAATCAGAAGGGGAAAGACGTCATCTGCATTTACTGCTGCATTGGCCGCAGTTACTCCAACCTTCTGAAAGTCGTGGAAATTTTCAAGGAAAAAGGCGTTTTTGACTACGGTCTGGTGGTCGCGGGCATTGCCTCCGCGCCTGTGGGTGAACAGTACCTTGCGCCTTACACGGCCTGCACCCTGGGCGAATACTTCATGAACAAAGGCAAGCATGTGTTCGTGGTTTTTGATGACCTGACCAAACATTCCTGGGTTTACCGCCAGCTTTCGCTTTTGCTTGACCGTCCGCCGGGCCGCGAATCCTATCCCGGTGATATTTTCTACATTCACTCCCAGCTTGTGGAAAGAGCGGGGCAGCTGTCGGATGAAAACGGCGGAGGCTCCATGACCTTTTTCCCTATCTGCGATACGCTGCAGGGGGACGTGACCGGGTATGTGCAGACCAACCTGATTTCCATGACCGATGGGCAGACCGTGGTCAGTTCCGCTCTTTTCAACCAGGGCATCAAGCCCGCCATTGATTTTGGTCTGTCTGTTTCCCGTATCGGTAACAAGGCCAGCGTGCCGGCCATGAAAAAGCTCGCAGGCAAACTGCGCCTGGAATACCTGCAGTATAAAGAACTGGTGCGCATGACCCAGCTGAAAACCACGCTCTCGGAAGAAGCGGCCGCGCGCATCCGCCGGGGAGAAGTCATCACCGAACTTTTGATGCAATACAAGCATGAGCCTTCGCCCATTGAAGAGCAGATCATGAATCTTTACGCCCTGAAACTGGGTATTCTGGACCCTCTTTCCAACCAGGCTCTGAAGAAGTTCAAAAAAGAAATTCTGGAATACGGAAAGAAAAATTTTCCTTCGGTCATGCAGGAGCTTTACGCGGGTTTTGACCTGACGGACAGCGTTAAAAAGGGCCTGGAGGAAATTTTTAAATCTTATCTCGAAAAGCAGAAGGCGCCTGACTGATGGCTACCAAAAGTCTTGCCAAGCTGAAAGTGGAAATGACGTTTAACGCCGACCTGACGCGTCTTGTGGACGTCATGAAGGGCGTGGCCACCTCCCAGTACTTTGTCATGGAGCACAAGCGGACTTCGCTTGAGAAGTACGGTGCCGCGCTGGATGAGCTCTTTAATTTTTACGATTTCCGGAACGTGGAGCATCCTTATGTCCAGATGCGCAATGAGAAGAAGCTGGTCATTATGGTGGCCACGGATTCGGGCTTCCTTGGCGGTTTGAACATGAAAGTCATGACGGCCGGGCTGCAGCTGGAATCTGAGGACACCAGGCTCGCGGTGCTGGGGGAGCGCGGCTCCAACTACCTGAAAGAAATGGGGAAAAAATTCGACGCCTTTCCCGGCATCAGTCCGGATGATTCCCGTTTTGAGCTGCAGGACAAACTGATCCAGCATATTCTGAAGTGCGTGTGGGAAGACAATGTCGGCCGAGTCATCATGGCCTGCCCGCGCGCTATTTCCTTTACCTCGCAGAAAATTGAAGTCCTGAACCTGATCCCATGCCCCATGTTTTACAAGGACAAGCCGGATGAGCTCCCTGATCCGGTCAAGACCGCCAAAAACTTTATTCTGGAGTCCGCGCCCGAAGGCATCATCGAGTACCTGACTTTTTTCTGGCTGCGCAAAAGGCTGACGCAGATTTTTGAAGAAGCCAAGCTCGCGGAGTTTGGGGCCCGCACCATGCATCTGGAAGAAAGCTACAACACCCTCAAAAACCTCGACAAACAGCTCAAACTGCAGTTTTTCAAGGCCCGGCGCGAGAAGATTGACCAGAGCCTTCGCGAGACCTTTACCTCCCAATTGGTCTGCAAATAGGGGAAAAACCCTCCTTAACCCCTTATTCCGCCTCAAGATAAAAAGATATTTCAAAACTTGCAAAACTCACATTTCTAGGCTATCTTTTCTTATACGGAGTTTGTTAAAGTTATTAAAAGATATGTTTGTTTAGAAGCGAACCCAACCTTGCCATTCCGGTTGTTGCGGTCTGTTTTGTGGCCGCGCACTGCGGACGGCACTTTTCGTTGAGGTCATTTGATGAGCGAGGAGCTGGGAAAAGTCATTGCGGTCCAGGGACCGGTCATTGACGTGAAGTTTGAAAGCGCGGAAGCCGTGCCTGCCATTGACCACGTGCTTGAAACACAGACGCGCACCGGCGGCAAAGTCGTCATGGAAGTCGCGGAACATCTTCCCGGAAATATCGCCCGCTGCATCTCACTTAATTCCACCATCAGCCTTCAGCGTTATGCCGTGGCCAAACCTCTTGGCGCGGCTGTGCAGGTTCCGGTCGGCAATGAATGTTTCGGCCGCATTCTCAATGTGCTGGGCGAGCCGTATGACAAAAAACCTCCGGTCAATACCGAGCGGCGCATGCCCATCCGCAAGAAAAAAGAAAATCTCTACATGAACCCGGACGCGGCCGGCAGCAAATTCCAGGTGCTTGAGACCGGGATCAAGATCATCGACCTGCTTTTCCCCATGGTCAAGGGAAGCAAGTCCGGAGTGCTCGGCGGCGCAGGTATGGGTAAATCCGTTTTAACGCTGGAACTCATTCACAATATCGCCAAGCGGCATCAGGGCGCCTCGGTTTTCACCGGGGTGGGAGAGCGTATCCGCGAAGGTAATGAGCTTTACCACGAAATCAAGCACGCGGAGCTCCTTGAAAAAGTTATTTTGATTTACGGGCAGATGAACGAGCCGCCGGGCGCGCGTTTCGGCGTGGTCAATACCGGTATTACCATGGCCGAGGAAATCCAGAAACAGAACAAGGACGTGCTGTTTTTCGTGGACAATGTTTTCCGTTTTGTGCAGGCAGGCGCGGAGATCTCGACCCTGCTTGGCCGCGTGCCTTCCGAAACCGGGTATCAGCCGACCCTGGCCATGGAAGTCGCGGAATTCCAGGAGCGCATCCGCTCTGTGCCGGGCCGCGGTTCCATCACAGCCGTGGAAGCCGTGTACGTTCCGGCCGACGACCTGACCGACCCTTCCGTCGTGGCGATTTTCAGCTTCCTGGATTCCGTCATGGTGCTTTCACGCGAGCGCATTCAGCTGGGTCTTTATCCGGCCATTGACCCGCTGCTTTCTTCTTCCGGTAACCTGGATCCGTTCATCACGGGCCAGAAGCATTTTGATATCGCGCAGGAAGTCATCCGGATCTTTAACAAGTACGAAGAACTCCGCCGCATTGTGGCGGTTGTCGGCGTGGACGAACTTTCCCGCGCGGACCGCACGCTTTTTGACCGCGCGCGCAAGCTGCAGTTTTATTTGACCCAGCCCTTTTTCGTGGCCGAGTCTTACTCGGGCATGTCGGGGGAATACGTGACCATTAAACAAAACCTCGACGGATGTGAACGCATCATTGACGGACGCCTCGACCGCTTCAGCGAGGAAAAGTTCTACATGATCGGCTCCGTCGATAAACTGCTGGCTTCGTAGAGGACACCATGGCGGAACGGCTTGGGGAAATACTGGTAAGAAAAAAAGCACTGACACAGGAGCAGCTGGATGCCGCGCTTCATGAACAGGCGCGCACAGGAGATTTCCTGGGTGAAATCCTGGTGCGCATGGGCTTTGTGCATGAAACCGACCTTCTGAAGACTCTGGCCGAACAGTTTAATACCCATTTTGTGACGCTGCAGAATGTGCATATCAATCCTCTCGTCGTGAAGATGGTGCCGTATGACCTGGTGTCGGAGCACAAGTTCATGCCCATTGAAATGCGGGCAAGCGTGCTTTTGATCGCGGTGTCCAATCCTCTGGATATGTGGCCCATGAGCGCGCTGCAAAAACAGCTGAGCCTTACTGAAGTGCAGATTGTTCTGGCCTCAAAGGCCGACATTCTTGAGACCATCCAGAAGTACTACACAAAGCTGGGAGGGATGCGCAGTGGCGGATAAAGTCAAAGACGAGCTTCTGAAGCGCAAGCTCATCAGTGAAGAGCATGCCAAGGAAGCTGAGAGCGAACAGCTGAAAAGCGGCGAGCCGATCGGGAAGATCCTGCTCCGCAAGGGTTATATCCGCGAGGAAGACCTTTCGCGCGCGCTGGCCGAGCAGTTCAGCCTTCCATTCATCCGCTTCGGAAAATTCCTGATTTCAAAAGACGTGGTGGAAAAAGTTCCGGCCAAGCTGGCCATGCACTACAAGATGATGCCTGTGCGCGTGACCGATCATGTGCTGACCGTCGCGATTTCCGATCCGCAGGATGTGCGCGTGCTGGATGATATCCGCGTGGCCCTGAAATCCAAATACCGCATTGAGGCCGCGCTGGCCACGGAAAGCGACATTCTCGCGGCCATCAAAAGATACTACGGGCTGGGCGCTGAAACCGTGGAAGGCATTCTGCGCGCGGAAGACAAGGCCTCGGCCCCGGCGCCGGAAGAGGAAGCTGAAGTTGAGGACATTGAAAAGCTCGCGGGCGACGCGTCCATTGTCAAGCTGGTCAACCAGGTGCTGCTTGAGGCCTGGAAAAAGCGCGCCACGGACATCCATATCGAGCCGTACCGCCAGAAGCTTCAGCTGCGTTACCGCGTGGACGGCATGCTGTACACGGCTGAAGTCCCGGACCAGATCAAACGCTTTCTTCCCGCCATTATTTCGCGCATCAAGATCATGTCCAACCTGAACATTGTCGAACGCAGGCTTCCGCAGGACGGCCGCGCTTCAATCAAGGTCGGCGCGCAGAAAATGGACCTTCGTATTTCCGTGCTGCCCACGCCGCACGGAGAAAGCGTGGTCATCCGCATCCTTCCGACTTCCATGCTGATCCGTCTGGAAGACCTGGGCATTGACAAGGACCAGCAGGACATTCTGACCGAGCTGATTCACAAGCCCTACGGCATTGTGTTTGTGACCGGGCCTACCGGTTCGGGTAAATCCACCACGCTTTACGCCTGTCTTTCTTCCATCAACAAGGCGGAGACAAAAATTATCACCATTGAAGATCCCATTGAGTATGAGATGGAAGGCGTGACGCAGATCCAGGTCATGCCCCAGATCGGCCTGACTTTCGCGCAGGGCCTGCGCAGCATGCTGCGTCACGATCCCGACGTGATGATGGTCGGAGAAGTCCGCGATTTTG
>CAZIQJ010000096.1:0-8379 GCA_964541285.1 uncultured bacterium
GGTATACTGTTCCGCCTTCTGATTAAATTTCCTGAAAACATCCACCTGGCCGTGAGCGATCCACTTGTCCAGCCAGGCGCGTTCTTCAGGAAGAAAACCTGAAGTCTGCGCGTTCTCATCGGGACGCGCAAGATCAATAGGCTGATGAGCGGTGTTGTAATCTCCTGAAATAATAACTTTTTTTCCTTCGGCCTTGAGTTTCTGCACCAGCCTGAGCGTTTCGTCGTAAAAATCCAGTTTATATTTCACACGATCCGGCCCGCGGCCCCCGTTCGGAAAATAAATGTTCAAAAGAACGAATTCCGGAAATTCGGTCAGAAGCAGCCGGCCCTCGGAGTCAAAAGAAGGAATGCCGAAACCCGCGCTGACGCGCACCGGCTTTTTTTTGGTAAACGTGGCGACACCGCTGTAGCCTTTTTTTTCCGCCGAATTCCAGGAAACATGATAGCCGGCAGGATTCAGCAAAAGGGCGTCGAGCTGGTCCGGATGAGCCTTGGTTTCCTGCACGCACAGAATGTCCGGCGACTCTCTGGCAAGCCAGTCCAGAAAACCTTTTTTCTGCGCGGCGCGGATACCATTGACGTTCCAGGAAAGAATTTTCATGGCCAAGAGGATAACAAAAAAAACCAGTCCGAGAAAGCGTGAAGGAAAAAAGCACAGGGTTTCCGTCAAAAAGCCTTACCTTTAAAGCTGTAACTCCTTCTGTACAAACATATTAGGTAAATCTTTCAAGGTCTTAAACCTTTTCCCCAGGGCTGCGTCTAATAGGGTGAAAGAAGGAGGGATCCATGAAAACCAACAGATTCCATCAAACAATGCGGGGAGCGGCAGGGCTGGCCGCCATCGTTCTGGCCCTGAGCGGTTCTTCCGCTCTTTATGCTGAAGAAACCACGGCCACTCAGCCGGCGGAACCGGGAAAACGGTTTGAAAAGTTCCTGGAAAATCATCCGGGAATGAAAGACAAGCTGGACACAAACAAGGACGGCTCCGTCAGCAAGGAAGAAGCCCAACAGGGGCGCCAGGAAAAGCGTGAAAATTTTCTGGAGAAACACCCGGAATTAAAAGAAAAGCTGGACGCTGATGGGAACGGTACTGTCCGCCGCGATGAATTCAAGCAGGCAAAAAATGAACGGCGTGAAAGATTCCTCGACAACCATCCGAAGCTTGAAGACAGGCTGGACCGCAATGACGACGGCAGTGTCGACAAGCGCGAATGGAACCGTGGAAAAGAATATGCGCATGAACGCGGGTACGGCAGGGACCGCGACAACAATCCTCCAGGACCTCGCGGAGGACGCGGCACCAACTGGGAGAACCGCCCCGGTCCTCAGGGTGGATACGGTGCCAGCCCGGACCGGAAAGGCTTTCACGGAAGAGACCGTGACAATAATCCCCCCGGGCCTCGCGGAGGACACGGCACGAACTGGGAGAACCGCCCCGGACCTCAGGGCGGTCCCGGAACAAGTCCTAACCGCGCGGGTTTTGGCGGACGGCATGGCGGCGGACACGGAGCCAGACGGTAGGCTCAAAGCTTTAAAGCAAAAACGGGAACCCTTTCGGGGTTCCCGTTTTTTTGTTTCAAACGCCGCGCGGCTTTAGCCGCGGGTCAGAATTTCAAAAGCACGTTCAGGATTGTCGGTCTTCAAAACCACGCATCCTGCATCCTGATTTTTCATGGCCGTGCAATAGGCATAATGAATGTTGATATCTGCCTGGGCCAGGACCTGGCAGATCCGAGTCAATTCCCCGGCCTTGTTTTCAATCTCAAGCACCACGACTTCCTGCTCTAAAACATAAAGGTCTTCCTGCTCAAGAAGAAGCAGGGCCTTGGTGGGATGATCCACGAGAAAACGCACCACCGCATTGTCCACCGTATCATGGACAGCCAGCGCCAGAATGTTGATGCCTGAGTCAGAAAGAACGCTGCAGGCCTTGGCCAGAACACCAGGGCGGTTGGGCATGAAAACTGAAAGCTGTTTCTGAACGGGCATCAGGACCTCTCCGGAAAACGGGTAAACATACGAAAAGTATTCCTCTTTCCCCTCATGATTTCAACCTTTAATTTAGGCCGGCATCCGGCTGATAACGCGCTGCGCCTGGGCCGCGGAAGTTTTGGGAACCGAAACACCGATTCCCTTTAAGGCGTTACCGTGAATATCTTTCTTTCCCTGCTCATAGAGAACGCACTCAATCTCTTCTTCCTGAAGCCTCGCCTGCAGCGCGCGGCCTTCATCCAGGGAAGCGGTTTCATAAACCTGTACCCATATCTCGCCAGGGTTGCGCTTTGGTTTAAACCAGCGGGGAGGCTTTGAGTTGCCGCCCGGCGCTTCCTGGGGGAACATTCCTCCTCCGCCCTGGTTCCTGCGGCTCCAGACCGTAAGAAGATAAAGGGTTGCGCCTAAAAAAATGAGATAGAGAATAAAACGTGTCATAGATTTATTAAAAGAATTATAGACGATACCGGGCGTTTTGCATAACGGATTCCCGGATCTTGCTTATTAAAAGATTTTTTCAAAAGGCAGATTGGTATAAACAAGAAAAGTCAGGGATGCGGCAACCACAATATGCGTCATGACTTTGAAGAAGCCCTGCCACCAGTCCTGAATGTTCTCGATGGCATAGCTCACTTCCTGGCTGATGCCAAGCATGGCAAAAATAATCGCGGCTCCTGAACTCCACTTAAAAATAGCGTACACAAAATTGATGTCAACAAACCGGATAACCCATATAGAACCAAAAAGCACCGCATACACAAAAATGCTGACCAAAAGGGTTTCGCGCTGAAGCCGGGTCTTATATTCCGGAGTCAGATTGAGCTGTCTGTAAAGCTTCCGGGAAGCGCCTTCCACATAACGAAGCACCAGCGCAAGCGCTGCTATAAAAAGCGCGCCCAGCCCGCAGGCAGACGCAAGCGCGGCAAGAGCGAAAATTTTTTCCTTTTCTCCGGCAAGATGATGGGAAAACAGATAAAAATAGCCGCACAAAATCCAGATGATCTCATGAAGGACCACTCCCAGGCCCGCAAAAACCGCGGGAAGGCTTATTTTCTTGAGACGGTCGGAGATCAGCATCAGAAGAAGCGCGTTCAGAAATCCGGAAACGCCGATAACCGGAGTTTGCCAGACCGGACGGTTAAATGGAAACGGGCGGGACAAAATGGCGGCCACCCCGACCAGAACGCCGCTCAAAAACACATAGAAGGCAATGCGGCGGACCGCGATTTCAATCTTCGCGACCGGCCAGTTTTTTTCCCAGGCATCTCGGATAGTCATAGAAGTATTATCGTCCTTACGGGTGTTTTTTTAAACCTTTACCTTGCCGGGGTTTCTTGCCCAGAAAGCGGCAAGAATACTGGCAATAACAGAATGAAAAACGCTGGAAATGGCGCTGGGAACAGCCACAGCGGGATTGGTAAAATTCTGGCGCGCCAGTACCACACCCAAACCCGAGTTTTGCATGCCCACTTCAATGGAGATCGTGCGTGACGCGGTTTCGTCCTTGATCAAAACACGGCTGACAAAATAAGCCAGCAGAAAACCGCCCGCGTGAAGTGAAAAAACCGCGCCAATCAGCCGGAACCCGGATTCCATAATCAGACCGCGTGCCTGGCCCACAATACTGGCCACGATCAGCGTGATAAAAATAACCGCGACCAGCGGACAAACCGCCACGATTTTCTGTGTGCCTTTTTTAAAAAACCGGTTCATCAGGACCCCGGCAATAATCGGCAGAATCACCACCTGCAGGGTGCTTGTGAGCAGGCCCCAGAAACTGACATCGATCCGGCTTCCCGCAAGCCAGCTCGTAAGCGCGGGCGTCATGATCACGGCAAGCAAGGTTGAAACCGCGGTCATGGTCACAGAAAGCGGAACATCGGCGCGCGCCAGATAAGTCACGACATTTGAAGCTGTTCCTCCCGGACAGCAGGCCACAAGAATCAACCCCACAGCCAGGGGGTTTGGAAGATTGAAGACATAACTCAGGCTCCATCCCAGCAAAGGCATGATGGTGTACTGCAGCATAAAGCCCGCAGCCACCCGCATGGGAAATTTTAAAATTCCTCGAAAATCCTCAAGGCTCAGGGTCAGCCCCATGCCAAGCATGATGACAGCAAGTCCTGCGGGGATCATGCCGCCATGAAACCAGGAAAAAAACGCAGGCCGGTAAAGCGAAAGGCCGGAAGCAAGAACCACCCAGAAAGGAAAGGCCTCTGTTGCGAAACGGTTGAGTTTTTGAAGCATTATTTTTTATTTTCCGCCGAAGGCAGCGACCGTCTTTTCTGGTTTCGGGGTCCGCTTCCCTGCGGTTTTTGAGACGGGGCCGGCCCGCCCGCGCGCAGCCTGCCGCCGGGGCTTGGAAAATTTCCAGGATTTTTCAGCTGGCCAGGAGCCTGCGGTCCCTGAGCGCGAAAATTTTCGCGGCCTCTTGCCGGGTTTCCAGAAAATTCAGCAGGTCGTCTTTCCCTGTTCATACCGGGCTGAAACCCTGCCGCGCGGTTCCCCTCGGATAAAGAGTCACGGCCCTGCCCTCCCGGATTACGAGGCCCCTCATTCGGACCCTTGGGTCCGGGGAAATTTCCTCCGGGGCCGCCGGGTCCTCCGGGCGGATTCGGCCCTCCGGAGTTTTTCTGAGCATCCTCTTTTTTCTGCATGGGCCCTGGAAATTTTCGAGGGTCGCGGACATTCGGGCTCATCTGCGGACGGCCTTCAGAATCTCGCGGTAAAAAACGCGGGGCCGGCAGCTTTTCCTGAAACCGCGCACGGTTTTCCTGCGGTAATTCAAAAGCGGGCTTGGGTGCCAGACCCCGTCCTTCGATGACAGTCGCGAAGCCGGGTTTTGTGATTTCAACCTGCTGCATCTGGCCGCCAACATTGCTGCTGAAAACAATCCGGTGCTGCGTTTTTTCTCCTTCTTCGGCCTCAAGCGAAACCAGGCATTTTTCACCTTCAATTTCACCCAGCACAACTGTGCCGCGAATACCGATAGTACCCGAAGGCACTTCAATGTTTACATTTTCAGGTTTAAGCTTCGCCACTTTTCCGGAAACAAAACGGAAAACTCCCTTGGTCACGCTGGCCGTAAAATGCCCGTCCTGTTTGTTCTCATCAAGGTCAAACAAATCCATGCGGACTGTGGTGTTTTCGGAAATCGTAAAAAGGCTTTCGTCCGCGACTTCAATCTGAAGCGATGCTTTCTCGCCCGTTGAAACCATTTCGTCCAGATAAACCGCATCCCCTTGTTTTAAAACACGCTCAACGCCGGTGCTTTTTGAGTAAGCACGCGCCTCCCCCTGAATCTCCACGACCGTGGCAACTCCGGAAGGTTCAGCGGCCGCGGCTTCCGCGCTCTGTTCAGCCGGCGCAGGCGCGGTAGGCGCGTCTCCTGCGCTCATCAGCACCGTACCCAGAAATAAAGAAAGAAAAACAGGAATCATCAGAATCCCTTCCAGAAATACGGCCTTTTTTCAGTATCAAAATCAGGCCTTGTTCAATTAGACGTTTTGGCCAAAGCCCGGGTTTAACGCTTTAATTTTGTATAGGGGCCCGGCTATAAATGGCTGTGAATTGTTATATCGGCCTTTATCTGCTTATGCCCGCATGATTTTTGGATCAAGCCGTAAATCTGTTCCCGAAACAGCGAGACGGCGCTGAAATCCGCGCGAAAAGGAAAGTTTGAGGGCAACAGGCAGAATAAAAGGCAGAAGTTTCCGGACTATAGGATTACGGGTCAGCATCAGGCCGGAAAAAGCGCGCTGAATGCGGTGGATCGCGCGAATTTCCGGCTCCCGGATTTTTTGAACCTGATCCAGCATTTTCGCAGACGTATCCTTTTTCTCCAGCGCGCGGTAAATAACACCTGCCGCAACCGCTGCGGTTTCCGCCGCTATGGAAACACCGACCGCGCCCACAGGAGACATGGTATGAGCTGAATCGCCAACCAGCAGAAGCCCATCCTGCTCCCAGTTTTCAATCAAGTCCAGTTCGGCCTGGAGCACATTAAACTTGCTGAAATCATTCAGGCCGCGCGCGAACTCATGCACCAGCGGATGACATTTCAAAAGCACCTGCCGGATAGATTCAATGCCCTGTTTGCGGTATTGGGCGAATTCCCCTCGATCAACCGCAAGTCCGCATTGAATGGAATCAGGATACTTGGGAAGGACCAGCAGGTTTCTTGGGAAGGAAAGAAAAAACCGCAGAGTGTTCACATAATTGGCGGGCTTTGGAATAGTAAACCATACAATGTCAAACTGGTGTTCGCTGTATGCCGTTTTAAAATGCCCCGAACGGCGAAGGGTTGAAAACCGGCCATCGGTACCGACTGTGATTTTTGCCCGGATCTCGGACTCTTCATGCCCAATGCGGACCTTCAGGCCAAGGGTCTTTGAGCCTTCCCGGATCAGGGATCTGGCCATGACATCGAACCTCATCTGAAAAGAAGGGTACTTTTCCGCCTCCCTGAGCAAGGCCTGAAGCAGAACCGGCTGGGGCAGCCACAAAGCGTAGGGAATCTCCGGGGAAATCTTAGAAAAATCGATTCTTCCGATCTCCTTTTCATGAAAAAACATTTCAGCACCTTCCAGCTTCAGGTGCGCGTTCTCTTCAACCAGATGGCTGAGACCAAGGTCCCTGAAAAGTTTTGTAAACCTGGGCATCAGGACTTCACCGCGGTATTCTCGGTCAAAATTGCTGTGCTGTTCCAGGACCAGGACCTTGACGCCGGCGCGCGCCAGCAAAAGCCCAAGCAGCATGCCCGCTGGCCCGCCTCCCGCGATACAGACATCTGTTTCGAAAGACGCCATATTAATTCCCTTCTTTTTCCCTGATTAAAACATAAAAACCAAAACCGGCGACCGCGCAGACAAGGCACGAAATATGAAGAAGCCCGACATCAACAAAACCCAGCATGGGATTTCCACTCATAAACGGCCAGAAAGGTTTCATGTCACGATGCATCAGGCTGTCCAGAAACACATGGCTATAGGCGCCGGCAAATGCGCTTGTCACCGCGCTCGTCCAGGAAATTTTCGTGCTGACTCTGGCACGCGTTAAAAAGGCCCATATCTTCAGCCATAATTCGCAGAGCGGCTTCCCCATGAAGACGGTGATAAGCACGGCCAGGTTACACCCGGCATAGGTATGCAAAAGGCGATGAACCGGATATTCATCATGCAAAAGAAAGTAAAGCGGCTCAACATCCATAACTATCTGGGAGAAAATGAAAATCAGGAGGCTGAGTCTTTTATCTGCTGCTTTTATAAGAAGTCCCGGGCCGAAATGAAAGGGGGTAAATGGCATGGTTTATTCTAGGCGGGGACACCTCTGCCGACCAGACCAAAATTTTCTTTGACTGACAATGGATAACGATATAGCCTGTCAACGGTCAATCTTTCAAAAGGAGTTCCATGTGAGGAAATATCTCGTAATCGCTCTTTTCGCCCTTGGCGGCATTTCAGTTTGCGCCGGGACGCTTTATGCCCCTCTCGTATCCACGACTGAGGGAACAAGCTCAAGCTCTTCAAACTCTGACACCAGTACCGTAGATTTAAGCGATAGAGACACCGATGCCCCTGTCCAGTCTCCCAGCTTTGAAAACACGACCCCGGCCGGTCAGGCTCCGGGCCAACCAATCGAAGGTTAAAGGAGAAATTTAATGAAAAAGTTCTTTCCTGCTGTCATTTTCAGCATTCTTTTTTCTCTTGTCATCCCGGGTGTCCACGCATGGGCGGAAGAAGAGGAATCCGGCGCTGCGGATTTGGAAGCAGTTTATGAAGATACCGCTGCTTTTGACGGCGGAGACGGCTCGACAATCAACTCTTCTCCGGCCGACGCGGACGCACAGGCCGCAGGATATTAATCTCCCGCCGATTTAAAACAAAAACCCCGCATTGGGCTCAAACCTGATGCGGGGTTTTTTATTTCCAATACTGCTTTAAAAACAAAAACCCCGCAAACTCATTTCTGAGATTGCGGGGTTCTGTAAATAAATCCCGGCAGCTTGTTACTCTCCCAACGAACTGCTCCGTTAGTACCATCACCGGTAGAGGGCTTGACTTCCGTATTCGGAATGGGAACGGGTATGACCCCTCTCCTATGACCACCGAGAAGATGTTCCGCTTCTTTCGAAGCGATAATTTTATGATGCAAAGAACAAAAATGCTCTCTGACAACTGAATATGTCTCGACAAATATATAATGTCAAGCCGAACGACTTATTAGTACCGGTAAGCTGAAATCCTTACAGATCTTACACCTCCGGCCTATCAACCTCGTAGTCTTCGAGGAGTCTTCTAAACCCAAAACGGGTTGGGAAATCTTATCTTGGAGTCGGCTTGGCGCTTAGATGCTTTCAGCGCTTATCCATTCCGGACTTCGATAC
>CAZIQJ010000097.1:0-4309 GCA_964541285.1 uncultured bacterium
AGGTCGCCTTCTTCCAGCGGAGTGATAACGCCGGAAAGAATGTCCGTCATAATCAAACGCGTGGCCAGCTGAACTCGGTCAAAGGAAATCCCCGCGTCAGAGAGCAGGGCTTCAAGCGCGAGATACGCGGATTGACCGAAGTGAAGCGAACCTTGCATGATCCAGTCCAGGACCTCGTCCGCTTCAGAGGCGGACAAGTCCACGGCCTCATCCGGAGCAATTCCAAGGGATTGAATCACAGCGGCCCTGGCCGTCTGGTTCATGCCCAGATAAGCCAGAAGCTGCGTCTGCACCTGTCCCTTGATCGCATTGACCTGCGCCGTGCGCTGAACAAGTTCCGTGGACTGCAGCAGGCTGGTCTTCAGGCCCGCGAGGTCAAAAGTTCCTGCTTCATAGTTGGCGCTGTTGATAATGGTGTCATACTCCGCCTGCGACGGATCGCGGCCCAGGATTTTCCGGTACCAGTGGTAAACCACGGGGGAAATTTCCTGACGCAAAATAGACCTTCTGGATTTCGCGTTTTCAGTTTCGATCTGGGCATAGGCCTGCGCGCTTTGAGTTTCAATCTGCTCTGAAACCTGACGCACTTGCTCTGAAAGCTGTTTCAGCGCATCTGCACGGTTGCGCGCCAGCTGTTCAAGCGCGCTATCCACCTGGCTGAACCCTCCCTGAATGGCCTGCATAGCATCGCTGATGGCGTTTTTGGCTTTCTTGCCTTTGACTTTCATGGAAGACACGCGGTCCGCTTCAGCCTGGATCTGCGCGCGAATGGCCAACAGCTGATCGCGCACGATCAGGTACTGGGCTTCAACCGTCTGGTTAATCACCTGCTCACGTTCCGCGATCTGCGCGAGAGCGCGCTGTCTTTCAATCGCGATTTCCGCCTTGAGCTTCAAAACAGAAGCCTGAAGGCGTCTGCGTGCGGCGCCCAGTTCAATGCGGGTGGGGTTCCCTTCCGTATCGTATTCATACTGGATAAGTTTTTCACCGCTGGGGTCAAGGGTGTACTGAATACGGTTATCTTCATAAACTTCGATGACGCCTTCGGCGAACTCGCGTGTCAGGACTTCGCCATCCATTTCATATTCAATCTGGACCTGAAGCGTTCTGGGAGGCTGGAAGCCCGTCCATTTCGCAAGAACCGTCTCGTTCCAGAGTTTCTGCGCCCGGGTCTGATGAAACGCGGCGGATTCATTCGGGTTAATCAAATACCCCTTGTCGGTTTCAAGAGAGATGACATGGCCCGCGGCGCTGGTAACGGAAAACGGTTTTCCGGCCTTGAATTCCGTGACCGTGCCATCGGGATGAATGACCGATGCATCCAGCAAATGGATTTCACGCGTCATTTCCCCGGTTTCTTCATCCAGGTGCTCGACCACTTCAAAACGGTCAAAAGAAATTTTGGTGCCGTCCTGAAGCGCGACGGTTTTAAGCGTGCCTCCGTCAAAGCCGACTTCCTCGCCCGTGGCCGCGCGGAATCCCGCGAAAGTGACACGGTGAACTTCCTCGCCCTGCGGGTCATCCACCAGCGTGACAACCGGAACCTGCACGCTGAAAACCGTGTTGTCCGGCAAAGTCACGTTCTCAATTTCCATGGTTGTCACGGCCTTCTTGGCGCGCTCCGTGGTGTGGACATAGCGGTAGCCGTCGGGCGTGGTATGGGCAACAATTTTTCCGTCCTGGCCATACTCTTCGAGGACTCCATCGCTGTTGCGCACAAGGCGGCTGCCGGTTTCTCCAGTTTCATACATAAAGGTCTGGTGGACCCGGCCTTTATATGAAATTGTGGAAGAAGCCAGCTTGCCTTCCGCGTCATACGTAAAGGAAGTCACCACGCCGTTGGCCTGGGTGCGGGAAATCAGAACATTTTCCCGGTAGCGTTCCGTGATGCCGGTGTCCGGGTCACGGACCGCGGTGACCTCACGGCCCTGAGCGTCAAATTCATAGGAATATTCCAGCGGGCTTTTGCCCGGACGAGAAACCGTGCGCACACGTCCGTAGCTCAGCTGCATGGTTTCAACCGTTCCGTCGGCTTTGGTCAAGGTCTGCGTGAAAGTCTGCGGGCTGGAAGCATTTTCTTCCGAGAACTGCACTTTAGAGCCGTCAGGCATGGTGGTTTCAGTCACCCTGCCGTTTTGGACTTTTGAAACAGAACCGTACAGGGTCTGAAATTTCACAGCCTCGCCGCTCTGGTCAAAATCAATTTTCATTTCAGACTTGAGCAGCTGGTTCCAGTCAAAATCCGCGGCGGCCGTCGCTTCGCTCAGGCCCAGATATTGCGCGAGGGTCTGATTGCGGTCGGAATGCACTTCCGCGAGAATGTCTTCTTCGGTCAGCAGCCGGTCAAGCCAATCCTTGGTCGCGGGCGGGCGCACAGAAGTAAAGGTCAGGTTGTCGACATCAATGGCAATGTGCGGATCAGTGCCGGCGGGAATAAAAGTGATCTTGACCTGCCCGGCATTTCCCCTGGTTTTATCAATGGGAAGATAAATATCTTTCCAGCTGGCCGTCAGATTGCTGACTGTCCATTCCTGATAACTCGCGGGAACAGCCGGGTCTCCGAGCGAAACCTTGACCACACCCGTGGCCTGCGGAATATTGGCCGCGGCTTTCAGGCTGACATGCAGGTAGTCATAGCGGGAAGTTGAAATCTGGCTGGTGGAAGTTTTCAGCGCGTCGATTTCCAGGTTCTGCACCGGCATAAAACCATGCCCGGTCCCGAACTGGACATACCATTTGGATTCCCCCGCCCGGTAGATCAGGCGGTCCGGGATCTTGTCGCCGTTGATGTCCTCAAACATGTTTCGGATCTTCAGATTAATTGAACCCACAGGCCATTTCTTGGAAGCTTCCGTATCCTGGCCAATAGCGGTTTCAAGCTCATCGTTACCAAAGATGCCAGACCATGCCACGGCGGTATCAAAACCATGACCGTTATTGACTTCTACCCACCAAACCGAAGTCGCAGCATATGTGTGAGTAAAAGCATCGACAGTAATACGATCCGGCAATCCATCGCCAGTCACATCGCGAAGATCGGTTAAAATCGAACTTGGTGATTCCCAACCATCTACAACGCGGATGCTGGTGCCAAACTTTCCATTGTTATATCCAACCCCATAGTCACCATCGGACCAAGGCGGGTAAAACTGTGAAGACGTTGGGTGATCCTGCCCACGAATTGTGGCATATATATTCGGTACATTTCGTACTTCATCATCCCATAAAACAGGGGCGTCAAAACCCTCGCCATTGTTGAACTGGACATACCAATCACGGGCTGATCTATTTTCATCGTTAATGTTTTTAGCCTTCAAAATGACCCTGTCTTTCAGGCCATCTCCGTTCATGTCTATGAGTGTTGATTGAGTTGCCGGCATACCCATATAGGCTCTGCTCCCCAGCGCACTGGCGTTTGCCAAACATCCAGGGTCTCCAGTTCCATAACACGAAACATTATAGGGTACCCACATATTGACCAACTCCGTCATATAGGGATCGTAATAAAATGACGCCGTCGTGTAGCGTCCGTTGATCCAGGCATCGCTCCATGAAAGGGCGCTGCCTCGGGTTGCATCTGGCGCAAAGCTGGTGTCCACACCTTCCCAAAGCACGGCATCCGCAAAACCATTGCCCGTATTTTTCTGAAAAAACCAGCGCGTATACGGCGGGGTCGAAGGCCTGAGTACACGATCCACAAGCCCGTCACCATCAAGATCCACCAGATCCACAACAGTTTCCTGGAGATCCAAGCTCAAATCATTACGCACCTGAAGGGCATAATTCAAAGTGGTATTGGAGCTGGGAAGAATCTGAAGCGCTCCCTGCCAAAGAACTGGCGCGTCAAATCCCGCGCCGTTGTTGATCTGAACATACCATTCCTGCGCGGACCCCATTTTTTCAAGAATGCGGTCTGGTTTATGATCTCCATTAATGTCTATTAAATCAGAGGTGATCATGGGCTGGTTACCGTCTGTCTGGCGGAGCAATCCATAGCTCGTTGAAGTCTCCACGCCATTCCACTGAACAGCATTTGAAAAACCGGAACCGGTATTAAACTGTACCCACCAGTAATTCGAAGAAGAGCCTTCGGAATAAACACGGTCCGGAAGTCCATCGCCATTCAGATCAACCAAAGACGCGCTGAGGTTGAGGTTGTTGGTAATGCCCTCATAACCCTGCGCAAGACTCTGCGAAATATTGGCCCATTCCGGTGAAAATGGATTCTGAAACTCTGTTGTGTTTCCGCGCTGATCATCAGCGACAATTTTGGAAAAGAAAAGAGTATCTCCGGTATTGAACTCTGACT
>CAZIQJ010000097.1:4319-8151 GCA_964541285.1 uncultured bacterium
CGCATTATGCAGCGGCTTGGCCATCAGGATCTGGCTCAACTTCTGGTCTGCCGCGGGAATTTCACTTACGGGATTAAAATGAAGCGTCCGCACTCCGGCAGCAGGAGCATACTGAGCGGAAGTGACGGGAGGCTCAAAATTTGAAGACCAGCGCGACATTCCCTTGCTGATCCGGACTTCATCCATACGCCCATTGAAGAAATAAACATAACCGCTGCCCGACATCCTGGCCCCGGCCGTTGTATAAAAATTTCCGCCTGGCGCATCACCACTGACACCCGCGGATGCAACCTGCTGGCCATTAAGAAAAAGACGGACCGTGTTTCCAGTCCTGACAAGGGCCGCATGCTGCCACACACCAGCCTGAACCGTCGGTGTTCCCTGAAGAAGCCCGCCCCAAGGCTGGCCGCCCTTTTCAAGATAAGCGGTCAACTTTCCATTCGCGACTGAAATAGACATATTGTTATTGGTGCTTCCGCCCGTGTATTGAGACCAGAGAAATTGAGAGCCGGACTCAATGACCGCGGGCTTAAACCAAAAATCCACGGTAAAATCAGACGAACCAAACTGAAAATCTGAACCATTTCCTTCTTCAAACTGCAGAAAATCACCAGAACCGTCCAGAGCTACGCTACCGGTCCCGACTTTGAGATCTGAAGTATCAACATGCGCGTTACCGTTAAAAACCGCGCGGTCACGATCATAAAACGCAGAGCCGTCGATCAGCTCACGCGAATTCAACAGATAAGGAACAAGCGGGTATTCCGGGCTTCCGGGCTTGAACGTCAAACGCACGCTCGCGCTTTCAAGCGTTCCATTCGCGCCGTTCCCATAAATAATTTCATAGCGCTTGCCCCCGGCCACCACAGCGGAAATTTTCCCGGCCGTATATTCCACAATCGTGCCGTCCTGCGCCGTGACTTTAGTCAAATTCCCATTCGAGATCTCCTGGTTGATGCCATCCACGAAATGCAGGGTCCCGGAAAGAATTCCGGTTGAAGAAAATACAGGGCTTTCAATTTCACCAAAAAGAGTGGAAAGGCTGGAGATTTCATTCCCTTCAACGACCGCGCTGACGCCGTCAGTCAGAAGGCGCAGAAGCCCGCCGTCCGGGCTGAAGACCCTGCGGCTGTGCTCGCCGGTAAAAATAATTTCCGTAACTTCACCGGCGGCATCGCGCTGGTAGCTGATGGTTTCCTGGCTGTCGTCCGGAAGCACGACTTTTTCCGCCATCCCCGTGAAGTCATAGTAAATCTCGGACTCATTCGGCGTGATCAACTTGACAAGACGGCCCTTCTGGAAAAACTTTTTCGTGCCGTCCGGGAGTTCCTCAGTCACGGTTTCAATTTCCTTATTGGCGTCAAAGCCAATCGTGTGAAGGCGCTTGCCGTCCGGAAAAACGACTTCGGAGACGGTCCCCCCGCCATAAACCACGCGAGTCCCATCACGCATTTTCCATTCTTTCAGAACAGCCTGGCGGCCGCCCGTGATGTTCTGCATTTCATAAATCTTGCCGTCCACGGTTTCAAAGCCGGTCAGGATTCCATTTTGAATGGTCTGCCTGACGCCTTCTTTTGTTTCAATAATACCGTTAAGGATATGCCCCTGGCTGTCCAGCTCGAAATCGCTCAGCGTGTCTCCTCCCACGGTTTCAAGGAGCAGCTTGATAGCATCCTGGTCTGTGATCTGCCCGTCACCATTGGTGTCAGACTGAATTCTGCGGATAGTCCCGTCCTGCGTCGTAATTTCAGAAAGGAAACCGGTATTGTCGTACCTGAAAGTTGAGCTGCCGCGTGTGACCTGAAGGCCGCTTAAAAGTTCCTGGGCCTGCGAATAGGAATAAGTGATCTCATGGTTCTCGTGGTCAAGAACGCGCGTAACTCTTCCGCTCTCCACAAAAATCTGCGTTCCGTCCTGCAGCGTCATTTTGCTCAAAGCGCCAGCCGTTGTGTAGGCCGCCTGGACCAGCCCCTGCGCCGGCGCCGCGGAAGAAGCCGCCGTATTCAGCGCTGTGGTATAGCCATTCTGAACCTGGGCACGGTCATAGACAAAATGCTGGCCGTTCAGCCCGGTGACTTCACGCAAAATACCCAGCTCGTCATAGCGGGAAGAAATACCATCCTTGGTGAAAAAGCGCGTGGCCGAAATCTGGGTCTGCGAAACTTTTGTGAAGGCCGCGTACTGGACCGCGCTGGTTGCAATCTCGCGCACCAGAAAACCCTGCGGCGTATAATCCTGGATGCTTCCGTCCGGATTGATTTTTCTGATCAGTGCGCCTTTGCGGACAACTCCGAGAGTTCCATCAGGATAGCTCATCAAAGCGCTCAAAATGTTGAACTCCGCGTCCAGCACAAAGTCCGTAACACGGACGCCGGAAACCGTACGAAGTTCTTTCAGCTGGCCATCGACGTAGAAAGCATCCACCCCGCCCTCAAGCGAAGTTTTTACGGCCGCGGATTCATCCAGAACCGACACCGCAGGTTTGCTGATGGATTCAATAAGCTGGCCATTAGCGCCAATCAGGCGTGTCTGGCCTGTTGAAGTCTGGGGATATTCCAGGCGCTGCCCGTCCGCGTAAAGATAATCGGTTGTGCTTCCATCCGGCGCGTAGAAAACAGAACTTCCGGCCGGCGTGATTTCTTTAAACACAACGCCATTGCGGGAAATCAAACGGGTATTGTCCTGAAGCAGGGTTTCCTGCACGCCGCTGTTGGTGTAATAAACAATGGAATCCCAGTAAGTAGAGATGTTCCCCGCCTTGTCGCTCAACTGATAGCGGATCTCTTTGGAGCCGTTTCCATCCGGCAGGGTCAGGGACTTGGAAGAAGCCGTGGCTTCCCACGCCGTCCAGGTCTGGCCGCCGTCCATGGAAAAACGCATTTTATCGAGGTTGGTGTCACCGGCCGTAAGCGCCACGGTCACATTCCGCGAATTGGTCTCGGGCTGGCCGCTGTTGATTTCAATACTGCCCGCGGGAAGGACGCTGTCCACCACAATGGAATCCCACAAAGTAATCGTGTTCCCTGCCGCGTCGCGGAACCGAGCGGCCATCCATTTTTCACCGTCTTCCGGAAAAGAGATCTGTTTGGAAAAAGCGTAATTTTCCCAGGCCGACCAGGTCTGGCCCTTATCAAAAGAAAAACTCATCTGCGAAATGCCGGAAATCAGATCGCGCACATCAGAGTTGATAACAACGCTGCGGGACGTGCTGTACGCAGCTCCGTTGTTAAGCAAGGACCTGCCGAAAGGAAGCTGGGAATCAAAGGTCAACGTGTTCTGAAACGAGTAAACCTGTCCGGCCGGGTCCTTGACCTTGACGCGAATCGTGTGCATCCCCTGCGCGCCCGGGAACTGAAGCGTTCTTGAAGAAGCCGCAGCTTCCCACGCCGAATAATTAGTTTCACTGTCCCAGGAATAGCTCATCTGCCACCCGGTCAGGTCACCGTAATTTTTTAAAATCGTCAGCGGCACATCCGTGCTGGCGGAATAAGCCAGGCTGCCGTTGATCTGCGCGTTGACAGGCCCCTGCCAAGGGCTCTGCATTTTTCTGACAATAATTTTATCTACCACCAGGTTGCGGTCCGTGTCCCAGGTCCCGCCGTTGTAATCATTGGTGTACTGAACCGCGAACTGATGAGTGCCCGCGCTGAGTGAAACATTGCGGACAAAGTAGGAGCCGTAAGACCAGTTGTGATTCTGGACTGAAATGTCTGTTCCCTTGGCAACTCCGTCCACCAGCACATTCATTAAAGGAGCCACACCCAGAGCTGCCTTCCCATGCGCCACGACTTCAATTTCAAGGTGACAGGCAGTCGTGGGCGGCGTTCATTGT
>CAZIQJ010000098.1:0-8142 GCA_964541285.1 uncultured bacterium
CGTAGGCCTGGATCAGGTCGATTTCCGCGAACCTATTAATATTGGAGAGGCGGTCACCTTCAAGGCTGAAGTCAATTACGTGGGCCGTACTTCCATGGAAGTCGGTGTGCGCATTGAAGCCGAAGACCTGAAAACCGGGATTCGCCGCCACACCAATTCCTGCTATTTCACTATGGTGGCCCTGGATGAGACCGGGAAGCCGGTGGAAGTTCCACGCCTGCTCACCCAGACAAAAGATGAAAAGCGGCGTTTTGAAGAGGGGCGTATCCGCAGGGAGCATGCCAAGGAGCTTTCTGAAAAACGCAAGGCGCTCAGAGAGCCCCCGCATCCCGGAACCGCTCCAAAATAGACAAGTTATTCCCATTGCCTTTCCGGGCAGTGTCGGTTAGCATAGGACTCACCTTAACTTGCTTTTTACAGACAGGATTTTTTCTGAAATTTAAAAGACCCCTTACTCTTGCTGATTTTGACAGAAAAACCACGACGTGGCTCATTCTGATCCACGTGGGTGCTCTTCTGGCTCCGTTTTTCTTTACCTGGCCCGCCTTCTGGACTTTTGTCGGGCTCTACCTTCTTACCGGCGGCATCGGAATCTGTGTCTGTTTTCACCGTCTTCTAACGCACCGCAGTTTCAAGACCTACAAGCCCATTGAATACTTCATGACTATTATTGGATGTCTGACGGCGCAGAGAAGCCCCATCTGGTGGGTAGCGCAGCACCGTGTTCATCATTCGGCCTCCGATGAAGAAAATGATCCCCACTCTCCCAAACACGGCTTTTTATGGTCCCATGTTGTCTGGTGCATGGTGGACAAACGTGTTGAGAATGAGAATGAAACTTACAAGCGGTACGCTCCGGACCTTGCCAATGATGCCGGCCATCGCTGGATCCAGAAAAATCACGAGCTTTTTCCCTTAATCGCAGCGGTTGCCCTTTTCCTGATCGGGGGGATGCCGTTTCTTGTCTGGGGATTTTTTGTCCGCAGTGTCGCGGTGTACCACGCGACCTGGCTGGTCAACTCCGCGGGGCATCTCCTGGGCTACCAGAATTACGGTACGGGAGAAGATTCCAAGAATAACTGGCTGCTTGCCTTTTTGGCTTTTGGAGACGGCTGGCACAATAATCACCATGCCTATCAGAGCTGGGCCAAGCACGGACACCACCGCTGGTGGGAATTCGACCCCAGCTATTACTTCATCAAGACGCTTGAGTTTTTCGGCCTTGCATGGGACGTCCGCGATGGCCGCAAGACGATCTTCAAACAGGCTCCGGTTCCTCAGCGGCCTGTTTCTTCCAGGCCTGCGCCTTCCGAAAAAGCACCCGATACAGAGCCTGAGACTCTCGAAGAAGAAGCTCTGCCTGTTTAAATCCGTTCATTCCTGACGGATTCTACCGATAATATTTCTTACATGTTTTATACTCGCGCCCAGGACGTTTTTTGCATTGCGTGGTAGAATAGTAGTCCAGAAGCATCTTTAAAACCCAATAAGGAGTTAGCCATGAAAAAAACAGCATTGATTCTGGGATTTCTCGTTATGTTTGCGGCTTCCACTGCTTTCGCCAATCACGGCGGCAAGTTTTGTCCCATGGGCGGCGGCAAAGCCTGCAAAGGCATGTCCTGCGCTTCGCATCAGCAGGAAAGCCCCTGCCCGATTGTTAACACACTTCTTGAGCAGGCCCACGCCGCTCTTGAACATTCCAAGGACCTTGGCCTGACCGCTGAGCAGATCCAGGGCATCCGTGAGATCAAGATTGAAGCCAAGAAGCACAATATCCGCATGAAGGCTGAGATGGAAATCATGCAGCTGGATATGAAGGTCATGTTGAAGTCTGACACCTTTGATGCCGAAGCGGCCAAGGCCATGATGGAAAAAGGAATGCCCGGCATGATGGAAGGCGGAAAGAAAGTCATCGACTGGTATGGAAAGTTCCGCTCGATCCTGAAGCCCGAGCAGTGGGAAAAACTCAAAGAAATCCGTTAAGCATTTCCTGAGCCCGGCAGGCCCCAAAGCCTGCCGGGTTTTTATTTGCCTCCATGAAAGAAAAAAATCCCCCGATTGTCCTGCTTCACGCGTTTCCGCTTTCTTCCCGCATGTGGAAGGAAGACGCGGCTTTTCTGTCTGCGAAAACAAAAGTTTTCAATCTCGACCTGCCTGGTTTTGGAAGCTCTTCTCCGATGGAGGGGGTCACGATGCCGGGAATGGCGGCGGAGATCGGGCGGGAACTTGACCGTTCAGGCGTCCGTGAACCCGTGTTCATGGCCGGTCTTTCCATGGGCGGCTATGCAGCCTTCGAGTTTTTGCGCCAGTTTCCGGAACGCCTCTGCGGACTCGGGCTTTTTGCCACGAGGGCTTCGGCGGACGCGCCTGCGGCGCTGAAGAACCGCGCTCTGGCCATTGAAGCCATTGAGAAATTCGGCATCGAGCCTTTCGCCCGCAAGGCGGTAAAAAGCCAGCTGGGAAAAACCTCTCAGGAACAGAATCCGTCGCTGGTGGAAAATGTTTTATCCATGATGCGAGAGGCGAGCCCTCAGGCCGCGATGGACGCTCTTAAAGCCATGGCGGGGCGCAGTGATCTCAACAGCCTGCTTCCTTCTATCCGTTTTCCCGTGCTGGCCGCGGCCGGAGAGGAAGACGAGATTTGCCCGGCGGCTGAAATGAAAGCCATGCACGAAAAAATTCCCGGCTCCCGGTTTCATGTTATCCCTCGATCGGGCCATCTTATTAATCTGGAAAATACGCCTGTTTTCCGGAAAATCTTCATGGATTTTCTTGAAGCGGAAATTTTTTCACGTCCGTAAAATAAACCCTAAAAAATCCTTCACTTCCCGCAAATGCCGGCCGATGGTTTTATATGGAGAGCGATGGCATTTAACCGCGCTTCTTCATGACCGATAAAAAAGCTGCTTTGACTTTTCTGGGGGCCGCGGGAACCGTGACGGGCTCCAAATATCTTCTGAAGTTCAGGGGGAGGCAAATCCTCCTGGAAGCGGGCCTTTTCCAGGGCCTGAAAGAATACCGCCTTCGTAACTGGAAAAAACCCTCGTTCGACCCGGCCCAGCTTCATGCCGCGGTCATCAGCCACGCCCATATCGATCATTCCGGATACTTGCCGCGCCTCATGAAGGACCATTTCCGCGGTGACGTTTACTGCACCCGGCCTACGGCTGAACTTCTTAAAATCCTTTTGCCCGACACCGCGTACCTGCAGGAGGAAGAAGCCGCGTTTGCCAACCGCCACGGTTACTCCAAGCATCATCCCGCGCTGCCGCTTTTTAATATTCAGGACGCGCAGGCCGCGCTTGAGAAGCTCCGGCCCAAGCCTTTTGGGAAACTTTTTGACGTCAGCGAGTCGGTCTCGGTTTTCTACCGCCGCGCCGGGCATATCCTTGGCGCTTCGCTGGTGGAAGTTCAGATCAAGATCAACAAGCAGCATACGCACAAGCTGGTTTTCTCAGGCGATCTTGGCCGCCCGCATCAGTCTATTGTCCGCGATCCTGAACGCGTGGAAGAAGCCGACACTCTCATGGTGGAATCCACGTACGGCAACCGCATTCATCCCGCGGGTCCCATGGAGCAGCTGAAAAAAGTCATCCTTGAAACTCATGCCAGGGGAGGCGTTCTGGTGATTCCCGCTTTTGCCGTGGGGCGCACTCAGGAACTTTTGTGGCTGATCCATACGCTTGAAGAAAAAAATCAGATACCGGTCCTTCCGGTTTTTGTGGACAGCCCCATGGCCATCAGCGCGGGGGAAGTTTATGCGCAGTACGCGGAAGAACATCACCTGAAGCTGAACGGAGACAACCAGAACGGTAAAAACCCTTTTGAAACGCGCAGGCTGACGCTGGCGAAATCCCCGGATGAATCCAAGCGGATTAATTTGATGGAAGGCCCCATGATCATTATTTCCGCCAGCGGCATGGCCGCGGGCGGCCGTGTGCTTCACCATTTAAGGCTCCGCCTGCCGGACCCGAAAAACACCATTTTGCTTGCGGGTTATCAGGCCATTGGAACGCGCGGCCGTACTTTGCAGGACGGAGCCAAAAAACTCCGCATGTTCGGCGAGGAAATTCCGGTCATGGCAAAAATTGAAATGCTTGAAGGTATGTCCGCCCACGCGGACCAGGCCGAGATTCTCCAATGGCTTTCCGGTTTTAAAAAGCCGCCCAAACAGACTTTTATTGTTCATGGTGAGCCGGAATCGTCCATGGCCCTTGCCGACGCCATTAAAAAAAGATTCGGCTGGAGTCATGTACGTCCCGCTCGCGATTCGGAGACAGTTGAGTTAGACTAGCTGCATGATCAAAAAGAAATTCCGGCCTTTCAACCTTCCCGCTGCGGTCTGGATTTTTGGCGCGGTCAGTTTCCTGACCGATGTTTCCAGCGACATGATTTATCCGCTGCTTCCTCTTTTTCTTGTCCAGTATCTGGGCGCCAGTCAGGCTTTTGTCGGACTCATTGAAGGCGTCGCGGAATCCACGGCCGCTTTTTTCACCCTTTTCTCCGGGCTTGCCGCGGACCGGGTCAAGGACCGCAGCCGGCTGGTGCTGGCCGGCTATACCCTTTCCTCCTTTTGCCGTCCGTTTATCGCGCTGGCCCAGTCGCCCTGGGTGGCGCTGCTGGTCCGGTTCTCAGACCGTGTCGGAAAGGGGATACGGACGTCGCCGCGCGACGCTCTTATCGCGGATTCAGTTCCTGAGAGCATGAGGGGAAGGGCCTACGGCCTTCACCGTTCCATGGACCATCTGGGAGCGTTTACCGGGCCTGCCTTGACTGCGCTGCTTCTGGCTTTCTGGATCAAGGACCTGCGGCAGCTTTTTCTGATCGCCGCCATCCCGGGTATTTTATCCGTGGCGCTGATTTTGTGGAAGGTGCGGGAAATCCATTCTGACCGGCCGCGTCAATCCGCGGTAAAATTCAGCCTCTCGCTGCCGCACGGAAAAATCCGGATTTATCTTTCAATCCTTTTTCTTTTTGTGCTCAGCTGTTCCTCGGACGCGTTTTTGCTTTTAAAGGCAAGCCAGTCCGGCGTTTCCAATGCCGCGCTCCCGCTTTTGTGGATGACTTTTAATATCGTGAAGTCTTCCACGGTGTTTCCGTTTGGCGCGCTGTCGGACAAAATCGGAAGGCGCCGCATTATTCTCGCCGGATGGCTGATTTATTCGGCGGTGTACGCGGGTTTTGCTTTCGCCTCATCACCCGGACATATCTGGGCGCTGTTTATCCTGTACGCGCTTTTTTACGGATTCACGGAAGGAAGCGAAAGAGCCATTCTCGCGGATTATTCAGCTGAAGGTGAAAAGGGCCGGGCTTTTGGCTGGTATTACTTTATGGTGGGGCTGGGAGCCCTTCCCGCCAGCCTGTTTTTCGGCTGGATGTGGGAGCGTTTCGGCGCCCGCACCGCCTTTCTGACAAGCGCCGGTATTTCGTTGACCGCGGCCATGCTGCTGCTGGCTTTTCTGCTTCGGGTTCCGTCAGTAAAAAAGCCCGCGCCGGCTGTTCCTCCAGCTGAAAGAGACTGATACCCGCCTGTTTTTCAGGGTTGAAGAGATGCCCCGGCTGGACGATACTTATCTTTATGGGAAACATCCTGGTCATTGAAAAAGACACGGCCGTCCGCCAGTTTTTTTATGAAGCGCTGACACAGGACGGGCACGCTGTTTCCACCTGCCCTCCGGGCGCGAAATTTATGGAGCTGGCCCGCGCGCATGCCCCTGAAATTGTTTTTCTCGATCCGGTCCAGATGCCGGAAGATGATGCCATGGACCTCATTGAAGGTTTTTCATCCAGATCTCCGGTCATTCTTTTTTCAGGCGAAATATCTGCGCAGCTTGAGCGGAAGGCTTTTGAAAAAGGGGCGGTCGCGAAGTTTGACAAAAAAAGCCCGGCCCAGGAACTTTGCCTGCGCGTCGGCAGGCTGCTGAAATCCGAATTGCCGGCCGGGCAGGAGGATTCTAAAATTCTGGTGGTCGATGACGAGCCGGGCATCCGCCTGCTGGTCTCAGGCATTCTGGAAAAGAAAGGTTTTAATGTCAGTTCAGCCGCGGACGGAAGGCAAGCCCTTGCTGCGCTTCAGAAAGAACAGCCTCAATTGATTTTGCTCGACATCACTATGCCGGGCATGGATGGAATCCTGACGCTGAAGAAGATCCGCGAAACCAATAAGCGGGTCCAGGTGATCCTGGTCACCAGCGTGGGGGATGAAGAAATTCTTCAGGAGGCACAGGCGCTTGGAATTTACGGGTACCTTCAGAAACCTTTCAAGGTCGACCGGCTGGAGCTCATGGTCAACACCGCGCTCTTGATGGCGGACGAAACCTAGTCCTATGACCCTCGCGGAAAAAATCAAACTTATCCACATTATCGTCCTGCCGTTTGCGGCGCTCATTATCTGGATGCTTTTTCCGGGCCAGGCGGAAAAATCCTGGGAGCGTAACCGGAAATGGGCGGGCGTCTTTCTTCCCGGGCGCTGGAAGGAAAAGGAATATTTTGTTTTCTGGACCCGCAGGCTGGCGGTTTTCTGGCTTGTTTTCTTCACGACGGTTTATTTTTCCGCGCTGTATCTGGTGCTTAAAGATTCCTGAGCGCTTTTTGCGCTGGCGGGTTTTATCAGGTATCTTTTATAGAGAACCCGCAAGGAGGACACTGTGAAAGATCTCTCGACTCTTCTGGAAATGCTTTGGAAAGATTATTCTTCCATGAACAGCCAGGCGGAGGTCATTCACCGAGCCCTGGAAGAGCGCGGGGAAAAGGTCATCAATGACCACGTGGCTTTCCGGACTTTTAACCATCCCGGCGTTGATATCGATGTTCTCGCGTCTTTTTTCCTGAAGCTTGGCTACCGTGACGCCAGCGGACCCGGTTATCACTTTGTTGAGAAAAAACTTTTCGCCCGGCATTATGAGCATCCGGACCCGGAGAACCCGAAGGTCTTTATCAGCGAACTGCGTCTTGACCAGTGCTCTTCTTCAGTCCAGAAAATCATTCAGGGGCTGCTGGACCAGGTTTCTGAAAAAAGCACCCTGCTGCCCAACTTTCTTATTTCCGGAACACCCTGGCGGAAAATTTCCTGGGAAACCTATCAGACCCTTCTGAAGGAAAGCGAGTACGCGGCCTGGATGGCGGCCTTTGGTTTCCGGGTCAATCACTTTACGGTTTTTTATAATGCGCTCAAGACTTTCAAGGACTTTCAGGACCTGAATGCCTTTGTCAAAAGCCTGGGTTTTCCCCTGAATGCTTCGGGAGGGGAAACCAAAGGTTCTTCCGATGTTTTTCTGGAACAGTCTTCCACGCTGGCTCATCCCGTGGAAGTGGAGTTCTCCGACCGCGCCGCGGTCATTCCCGCCTGCTACTACGAGTTCGCCCGCCGCTACATCATGCCCGACGGTAAGCTTTTCCAGGCCTTTCTCCCGGATTCCGCGGACAAGATTTTTGAGAGTACGGACTACCGGAAAAACTGAGTCTGTTTCTCCGGCCCGTAATTTTTTCACGCATCCGCCGCAGATGGTTTAAAATAGGCCCAAAGCCGGAAGCCCATTCTGCCGAAAATAGTCTGAAGAACGGGAGTTTTAAAATTTATGAAGAAAATCGCAGTTGTAGACGGAATCCGTACCCCCTTTATCAAGGCGTGGACTCTTTTTGACGCCATTCCGGCCCAGCGTCTCGGCGCCCTGGCCGTCAGCGAGCTGCTGGAACGCACCGGGATAGACCCGGAAAAAATCGACGAAGTCATCATGGGATGCGTGGGCCAGCCTATTGACGCGGCCAATGTGTCGCGCATCATCAGCCTTTACGCGGGCATTCCCAAAAGCAAAAAAGCCTATACCGTGAACCGCAACTGCGCCTCCGGTTTTGAAGCTGTGACCAGCGCGTGTGAAAAAATCAACGCGGGCGCGGACGATATCGTGATTGCCGGCGGAGCGGAATCCATGTCCAACGCTCCGCTTGTTTTCCGCAAAGAGACCGCGAACCTTTTTATGAAGCTCCAGCGCGCCCGGACTTTTCCTGAAAAACTCCAGGTCATGCTTCAGTTCCGCCCCAGACATTTTGCGCCTGTGGCCGCGCTGCAGTGCGCCTTGACCGATCCGGTCTGCGGCCTGAACATGGGGCAGACCGCCGAGGTCCTTGCCCGGAAATTTGCCA
>CAZIQJ010000099.1:0-8132 GCA_964541285.1 uncultured bacterium
GTTTTCGGCATGAATGCGGTATCCGGCGCACCATCCGCCCGCCAGAAGAAGAACAAGCACAAGGATAAGGATCTTCACAACGCCTCCCCAGAATAGAATGGTCGAAAATGCGGCCGCCGCATGGCAGCTGCCATCGGTTAAATTATCGGCCGGGTGAGGTCAAAGATTCAGGCAGTTTAAAAAACAAAAGGGCAGGAAAAATCAGCGGTAATAGCGGGCACGGCGGTGGTAAAAAGGGTCCTCTTCATCCTCATAGGGCCTTGAGAAACCGTCATTCTGGTTCCACGCCGCACGGCGCGAAACATTTTTCTGGCGGTAAAGCGCGCTGCGGTCGCGCTCATACTGATTGATATCATTTTCGTAGCTCTGCTGCATGCCCGCAATGGCCTGTTCGTCCGCGCTGACGTCCTGCCCCGCGGCGCGGCGTTCTTCCATCTGCTGCCGCATTTGATTTAACTGCTGCTCGGAACGCGCCACCGAGGTCCGGGAACGCTCAAGATTATTGTAGTAATCCTGAAGGTCCTCATCACTCTGATACTGCTGGCGGCGGTTGTACTGTTGCTGCTGGTAGCCCTGCTGGCTGCGCAGCTGGTTCCTGCGCTGCTGAAACACAGCGCGGTCGCGCTGATACTGGTTCAGGTCATTTTGATAGCTCTGGCGGAGGCCGGCGATGTTCTGTTCGTCCGCGCTGACATCCTGGCCGGCCGCGCGGCGCGCCTCCATCTGTCTGTAAGCTTCGTTCAGCTGCTGCTCGGAACGGCGCACTGAAGTCTCGCGGCTCCTCAGGGTTTCATAGTCCTGCTCAAGCGCGTCGTTGTACTGATAACCGCCGTTATCATAATAACCGTTATTATTGTACCCATTGCCGGACTGCTGGGAATTTCCGCCAAGAAGCGAACCCAGGACATTCATGAGGGTTGAGCCGGTCGATTCGTCATCAGCAAGGGCCGGAGAACACGCGGCCGCAAAAATCAAAAAAGCTCCCAATAAAACCTTCCCGAACATCCCCCGGCTCATCTCTTCCTCCTGCCTTTCCGGCATGCAAAAACGAATCAAAAATTCTGATAAACAAAAAGATTCTATAGGAAAAAGACGCAAAAAGAGAGAAAAAATTCAACCCACAAAGGGCCGGAGAGGAGCCTCTAAAAATGGTATAATTACAGTACTATGACCGACTCAGGATATCACCCGATCAAGGCAAAGGCCATTAACCTGGGGGAAAGGCTTAACCTCAGGGCATTGGATGACCCTAAACCCCTGACGACCCTGCCCTTTACCCTGGCCGGGGCCAATGGGGGCTATACCGTGCTTTTCCGCTACGGTACGGTGGTGTTTCTGGACATCCCGAAAGCCGAGCAGGACGCGCTGATTGAAAAACTCCGGAATTTTATTATCCAGCCCTATGCCTCACCCAACTCGGATGAGGCCACTATCCAGATTGACCCGTCCGCAAGCGAGGGCGTACAGCAGGACACTATTTTTATCAATAACGGAAGCCTCGAGGCCCTGCAGGTCATCGCGGAAATCCTGGCCAAGAGCCTGATGCTGGAATACTACGAAAGCTTTGTGGAGCAGAGCGTGGACGCAACGCTGAAAATCATCCGCAATATCAAAACAAAGGGCTACAAGGCGCTGCGCTCACGGGAAGTCTTCCCCCAGTTCAGCAATTCCATGTTGAGCATGCATGAAATGGCGGGCTATGTGGGTCTGAATGAAAAAGCGGAGCTTTTGTGGGACCATCCGGAGTATGAAAAACTCTACTCAAAACTTGAGGACGAGTACGAGATCCGGGAACGCTACATGACGCTTGATAAAAAAGTAGACCTGATTTTCCGCAGCTCTGACACCCTGATGGATTTACTTGAGGCCAAGCGCTCGCTGCGCGTGGAATGGTACATCGTCATTCTGATTATTGTGGAGATCGTTCTTATCGTGGCGGACCTTCTCCATCTCTTCTGATCCCGCCCGTCAGAAAACTCCCCGCTTTTATGCGGCCGCGAGTTTCACGTGGATGGTTTTCCACTGCTGAAGCGTTTCACGGAACTGGCGGCGCGCCTCGGCACGCCTGGCAGCGGCCTCGCGCCTTTTCTCAGAACACCGTTCAAGCTGCTGGCGGAACACAACCTGGTATTCGCGCACAGCGCTTTCCCATTCCCCCAGCGTCACCCTGAGTTTCTCATAATGACTTTTCAGCGCGGCCTGGACGGATGCCAGGTTCGGAAGATTGCTCCCCTGCAGGCTGTCTTCAGCCCTTTGCTTTTCAGCGGCCAGCCGGGTGGCGATGATCCTGAATGAGGAAACCTTTTTAAGGTCCCAGGCCAGACCCAGCCTTGCGAAAAGAGCGATGGTCCATTTGCTGGGGTCCCAATGGTACCAGCGGACTCCGTTGCGGTAATCGCCGGGAAAATGATGGTGAAAATTGTGATACCCCTCGCCATTGGTGATAAGGGCCACGAGCCAGTGGTCCTTGGCCGAAGAGTAAATATCGTATGTCGCGCGGCCAAAAGTGTGGCAGATGGAATTGATCGCGAAAGTTGAGTGATGGACCGCGACGAGCCTGGCGCAAACCGTGAAAATAAACGCTCCAGCCACATCGCCATAGCACATGCCGATCAGCACCGGAAGAATGATCCCTGAAACGGCCGACCAGAGCGGATAATATTTATACTGATTCATGACCAGCGGATTTTTCTGCAGGTCTTTGACATTCTCAAAATGCTCCGGATGTTTCCAGAACAAGAGCCACCCGATATGGGCGTAGAAAAAACCTTTTTTGATGCTGTAGGGATCTTTGTCCGTATCCACAAACTGGTGATGCGTGCGGTGCTGGGAGGCCCAGTAAAAGGCCGACTGCTCATAGGCCGCCGCCCCGAAAAAAAGCAGCAGAAACTCAAGAACCGGGTTTGTCCTGTAAGTCGCGTGTGCGAAGAGGCGGTGGTAGCCCACCGTGATGCTCATGCCTGTGGCAACCAGATAAAAAGCCGTCAGCCAGAGGGTTGCGGGATGAATACTGCCGGTCTGGTAAATGTAAAAAGGGGCGCCGATCACAGCCACAAGCGTCGTGATGGTAAAGAAAAAAATGTTTACCCACACCATTTTATGCTGGGGTACGTCTACAGCGTTCATAGTTCCTCCGGTTAAAGCTTAACAGATGGGCCTAGTTTGCCTTAAGTCCGCCTGAAAATATGTGACATCTGTCACATCCATCCAGGTCAGCCTTTAAGGATGCCCTCTGCGGGCATATCCCCTCAGGAGGATACTAACAGAAATGCGGAGAATAGGGGGAATTATACCCTGCCGGTCAATTCCCCTGGTTTTCCGGGCATAAAAAGGGCTCACAACCGATCTGGCTGTAAGCCTTTGCACATTAGATAAAATGGTCGGGGCGGCAGGATTTGGCTCCCTCCAGCGGACTTCATCTCGCTTCCTGGTAGCCGCCCGCTTGCAAAAACGTGACATTCAGTCACGTTTTAAATCGCAAGCTCCCTTCAAATCCTGCTGCTCAAATTTAAAATGGTCGGGGCGGCAGGATTTGAACCTGCGACCGCACGCACCCCAAGCGATTGAATTGCATTACTATGAATCACAACGACTTACGACATAAATTATTGCATGCAAAAATTTTAGGAACAAGAATTTTGATGTTGACGCATTTTTTAAAAACCGCGCACTCGACAAAACTTAGGCAATAGTCAGGCAAGTGTTTTGCCTATAATCCCTCGTGCACACTCCCCAAAAGCATTAGCTTAATCAGACAATTCAATACTTATATCATCCAAGCGAATATCCTTGGCTCTATCGTTAACGACTATTAAAAATGCGCTTTCCGCGCTTGCATCATTAACAAGATTTATGGAGTATTTAGTCCAACCATTTTCAATTTTTCTCTTTAGAATTCTTCCTTCTCCCGGAGGCTCTAGATGGAGAGGCCAATTCCCGTCAAATAACATATATATCGAATCTTCATTAAATTCAGCGTGCTCTCCTCGATATAAAAAGAAATTCACTTTATATTTGGCATTTGATTTTAGCCCTCCGATTTTCTGAGCAAAGTACTTATACTCATTGGGCCCAGGTTTTGTATCACAGTTAATCAAAAGCCCCTTACTCGCGCCCAAGCCTGCCCCATCAATCAAAGACATAACGGGAGCTTTCCCCATAGTTGTAACTACGTCACTAGAAACGTATAAAGTTTTGACGGCATATTCATTTGAAACCCAATTGGCTAAACCATCTTCAAAGCCGCCATTTCTTAATAGGCCGAAATCTTTTTCTTGGGGAGCAATGACAGACTTTGTTTCCGCGATAGCGATTTTAGTTTTAGCTGGCGGCACAAATTGTAGGCAGCCAAATAAAATCATGGGAGAAATTCCGACTCCTATGCAAACCCATTTTTTCCAAGGCTTAAAATTGGCTTCGTGCATAACCAATATACCAAGAACCAAAACCATTAAAAAACCCACCTCCAGGCATACAAAAATAGATAGGGATTTGAATGTGATAAACGTCATGCAACCCGCCCACACGGCAAGAAAGGCCGAGAAGAAATAGGGAAAGAACTTGGTTTGAGCAGTCCAGATAAGACGTTTAAGCCACTTCGGGTGTTCGTATTTTTTCGGTTTTGCCATGTTAAGCCCTTTCCGGGCAGGCCATTGCCCGGGGGTATCCTACAGGGAGCCATGGGGGTAGTAAACTTTTTCATTTCAAACAGTGATCCACTAGAAAAAATGGAAAAACTTCCGAGCGTCCATTCTAATTAAAGTGTACGCCCCTTTATATGGCCCCCAGCCCCCCCCTTCCTAGCCTAACGCACGCACCCTGTGTGGGTGTTTTGCCTAGGGAGAAAAGGGCCTTTGCTTAGGGTTTGCTTAATAGCTGCTGGAGGTTACGGGCCCTCACATAGCCTTCGCGCCATGTCCCAAAGCTCTCTCTGGGTCTTTCCCTCGCTGCTCTGGCTGGCCTGAGGTTGATTCTCATTGATGTTGAACTGCTGATAGATGCCGCCAGAACCGACCAAGCCCATGACTTCGCAAGCGATACGGATAGCCTTCGTTTTAACCCCCTTGTCTTCATCGGTAATGACGGATTTAAGCTCCTTCATCACCAGCTTAGGAGTCAGCCCCTCCCTGTCCATGATGTCCTGTATATGGGCCTGTACGTTACCATTTGCTATCAGTTTTGAGGCCATAACTCGCCGCGCTCCTTCTGTCTTGATATTAGGGTAAGCTTGCCTTACCGCTTTTGTCGCGTTGCCGTCTTGGAGATATCCGCTTACAAATTCAGCTTGCTTAAGCGTGAGCTTTTTAGGCTCCATAGTCACCCTTCAACTTGGCTTTCCCCACAAAGCACACCCCTTCCACAGGCTCACTCTTTCCCGGCCCAATATTCTTTTCTTTAACTTCTCACATCTGATTTTGCGGAAACTCAAGCACCTTTAGACAGTCCAAGACCAGAGTTGAGAGAAACCACATCTCTGAGCCTCGCGAGCCCTCTTTCTCAAGCAATCTGAGCGCTACCATTTCCTCTAGAAGGCGATACACCACATTCTTTGAGAGCCTGAGTTCTTCCATGGCCTCACTTGCGCTTATCTTGCGCTGTCCCTCCATCATCAACTGCAATAGCCTCGACCGGACCCTGGGCATGCAATCAAAAGCCACGCGCTTAACCGTTTCAAAGTCCTTCACAGCAACCTTTTCGTTGCCTCTTAAGACCGCAAGCCCATGAGCGAGCAGAGTGAGCTGCTTAGCAAACCTTGGTGGGGCTTCTGGCTCCGGCACATAATCAAAGTCCCTTGTATATCGATCACGAGAGATCGCAGTCCTTGCTCTTACGCAGATAGTCGCTAAGGCGGCTAGTTTATTAGAAATGCCCTCGCTCATACCGGGCATAGCAAGACCAACCAAGACTTCATCCAATAACAGCTTCATCAAAGCGGCGATTTCCTGCCTGTGGCTAGTTTCTTTACCCGAAGTTTCCATGGCTCTTTTTGCACATTGCATTTCATCTACGGGCTTCATGCGAACCTGTATGAATCTTTCCCCTAAGGTTTGGTAGGTTGCATACGTTCGATCAATCGCGGGGGTAACCCCAGCAATAAAGCCGATCTTTCCTTGCCAATTTATCTTCGCCTTATTGCCCCATTCCTTGTCAAACCGACCGTCATAAATCTCTCTAAGCTGGGCAAGAATTTCCGATTGCTTTTCGGACCTCATGGAAAGAACAGTTGTGAAATCCTTCATGAACACCGTCTTATTATTTATCCGCGTTAACAAACTATGTTCTCCGGTCTGATAACCACTAGCCAAGGTTTTGTCCGTTAGATCGGAAAGGAAGTAAGCGTCCTCCATCTGGCTAAACGAACAAATGATCTCTGTTTTTGCGCTCGATGACGGGGCAATAATGAACAGCCACAGAGGGTCTGATTGAAAGTGATTTGCGATGTAAGTGGCTATGGCTATATCTAGCGGCTCAAAATCCTCAATGATTATGTGCTGCTTGAGTTTCTCGATTAGCTTGTGGTACGCATCCCTTGTCATGTCTGCTCTCTTTCTCGGCCGGTGAATCCAAAATAAAGCTTCGCGTTTTGCGAAACTCCGTTAGTAGCCGGGCCTCATTACTGCCAGAGAGGAATCTATAAACAGCCTGCGTTAGCTGTGGCGTCTGTTCAAACAGAACCCAGCGAATACCTTGGCTGTCTTCAATAGGATTTGAGAGCGGCTGGAAACCTTGAAACCGCAGGGCGCATATTAAATCTATGTCCCTCGATCTGAACGGCTGGGCATCTCGATTTCTTTTCATTCTCAAACTCCTCTCGCCAATAAAAAACCCGCCTGAGTTTTAGTCGCTTCTCAAGCGGGCTACAAATAAAAAAAGAGTCCGCTGAGAAGATGGCTTCTCCACGAACTCTCTATGTCAGGGTTGATTCGGGAACTTCAAATCGCTGCTGTTCGGGTTTTCCCCGTAATTTGATACTAATTAAACTTTAACATACCATGTCAATATTTCGGGCGCTTTCTGAGGTTTACGAACTAACCCGTTGACACATCTCGATAATGAAACGAACGATGGGGATTTCCGTCGGATTGTTTAGTTCCCAACTTATATGCCTCATATATTCGGAAGAAGTCATATCTCCAAACGGAACTTTATCAAACCAACCAAATAAAACGAGGATGATATAGACAGTAATTGGAACTGCTAGAATTGCCTGAATAGGCGCTATAACTCTCGAAGTCTTGTCAAAGACCTTGCTTATCGACGGCGGGATTATTCCATTCTCAAAAAAAGCATCCCATTCCTTTTTTTTGAACATATCGACTTCTTTCTGTGAGGTAACTAATGGGGATTCTAACCCTGAAGAACTTGCCCGGCAAGCATAATACGGCAATGTAGTACCGTGGTACTTCAGGCCGTTAAGAGGGAAATTAGGGGGCATGGCAACCCCTAAGATACGGCTTGATCTGGCTAGACAACTGCGGAAGCTGCGAAAGAAGTCTGGCTTGACTCAGGAGGAAGCTGCTGAACGGTCTGGGCTTGATACTCGCTATTATCAACGCTTGGAGTCCCGCCAACCGAACGCCGTGAAGATTGATACTCTGGACAGGCTTGCGAAGGGTTTAAAAGTCCCCGTCTGGAAGTTGCTGCAATTCAAGGATTAAATCTAGCTTCTCTTCATTTCCCGCTTTAAGTTTTTACAATATCTTTGAGGCTTCTAACTTTAAAATTTTCCTTGTGAAATTTTTCAAGCTCTCTCCTGATGGCGTTTGCTTCACCCAAATTATACGAGTAACGGCGCGCCAGTGTTTTCAACCTCTCATCCTTCGGAATGGCTGCGTTGAAATGAAGTAACAACATCTGCGTGGGATAAAATAGCAGCCCCGCGACAGACCAAAGCAATTGATGCCCTATCTGAAAACTAAATTTTGGCGTATGGGCGAGAATGCCATCTTCGTTCTGAAAAAAGCGAACTCCGAATTTTGAAGGGTGAATCGGCTTACTGTAATAAGTAAAAAGTATATTAGAATTTGAAACGTCAAAATATTTGCTTCCTTTATTCTTAAGATACTCGATTATTTTACCTTCTGAAAACTTATCTCTCCACTTCCTGTCACTATAAGAATGGAATTTTTCGT
>CAZIQJ010000100.1:0-8110 GCA_964541285.1 uncultured bacterium
CTGATAAGCGGGTTCAATTCGGACGGAATGCTGATGCGCGAAATGGTCTTGTCATACAAAGGAAGAAAATCATTACCCGCTACCTGCTCGGGCGGCAAGGTGCGCTTGAGCGTTTTCATGATTTCAAGCGCGTCAGCCATGGCTGTTTCCGGTGTGTACTTCGCCGGATAGCGGGAGAAAAGCAGTTCAGACGCGAGCTCCACAGAGCGCTGTTCATCAAACGAAAGCGCCAGAGGTCCAGACTCTTCCGCCGCCCGCATTTCCGAACGCCGGCTCCGGGTCTTAAGCACTTCCAGGAAACGGCGGGCTTCGGGAACTTTCAGGGTCGTACCTTCCCGCGCGGCCTCCTTCTCTATCGCTTTCTGCATAAAAGTAATTTCCCTGTTCAGGAAAGAGCGGAACTTGCGCCCGCTGCCCTGCTGAGCAATAATTTCAAGGGTCTGCCGGGCCAGGGCTTCCGCCTTGGGCATGTCGAAATCTTTTTGCGTGGACTGGATTGTAAGATAGCTGTCATAAAGCATTCCATCGCGGCCTGTCTTGACAAGAAAATCTACAACCATGGTTTTCCCGGACCCGTCTTCGCGGATGATATTGTTTTCCTTGAGGTCCGTCAGACCGTAGCCAAGGTCCATAAAAATAAAACCGCGGCGCAGCATGGTTTCATAAGCCTTGTCCCACTCCCCGGCCGCCATAAGCTCCCCGGCATTTTTACCCTGTACCGGCATGACGGGCATAATCTCGGAACGTCTGTCTCCGGGAATAAGCCTGCGGACTTTCCCAATGGCGGGGCTGTGGCCCCTGGCGATGAGGTCGCGGCGGGCTTTTCTTTCAGAACCGTCAAAGAAAACGATTCCGGCATAAAGGCCGACAGGATACTCACGCCCGTCCACCGTGACCTTCAGCCGGATAAAATCCTTGAAAGCGCCGGTTTCAGGAAGCTCTGAAGAAAGGTCCACGGTGATTTTCCGGCGGAAAATGTCCTCGGGGATATCGTTGGGGTAAAGGGCCGCGAGAGCTTCAATAACAAACCCACGTCCCTGCAGCGTCCCGATAATCCTTGACCTCATTTCTTCCAGCGGAAAATCACGCCGTTTATTAAGCTTGAATTCCGCGGCCCCGCGCACTTCCACATCATTTCCAAGCAGTGAGGGTTTTTCCGAAGCAAGAATTTCCGTGACCGCGCGCAGCGCGGAAACCCCGCGATTTACGAGATAGATTTTTTCACGGTTCAGCAGGCGCACTTCGCTGATGTCTGAAGCGCGGCCAAAAAGCGCCTGCAGAAATATCCAGAGATAAACCGCGGGGACTCTGGCAAAATCAATGATCTTTTCCGCGGACCAGGGCTGGTTCCAGAGGCCGGTCATCACGCCGCGGAAGCTCCGGGGCATAATGGCCTGCTGCCACTCGCCGGCTTCACGGGCCTCCCAGCCTGTGGAGGCCTTCACCACAACATCCGTGACCGCCTTATCAAGCGCCTGCTTTTGCTGCGTAAAATCCGCGCCGCGCATTTCGGAACGTTTTTCAAACTGGCCGCGAAGCACAGGCAGAAGCTCCAGATAATCCTGGAGTCTGGCGCGCTTGTCCGCCCTGGCCAGGATCGAGCGCACCATGTCATTGGCAACAGAAACAGTGAAAGGCCCGGCAACGATCCCGGGGATATCGGTTCCGGGGGCAATGAAATCTTTGCCTTCCGCAAGCATTCTCTCCACAACGGGAAATGCCCAGACCGCATGCTTCCATGAAAACTCGGAATCCGCAGCCATGTCCTGAAGATCCAGAAGATGCTCATCATAATTTGAACGGTCGGTAAAAGAGTCGCGGGATTTTGCCTTAAGTTCGTCACCTGCTGTTTTCAGGCTCTCGGCGCGGGTCTGGTCGCTTTCTCTCAGCCTGGGCTTGAGATCCGCGAGAATCGCCGCCGCTTCCCTCATCCGGGCAGCCGCGTCGGGAGAAGAAACCTTAAGCTGCTTTGAGTAAAAACTGCCGCGCTCCGAACCATAAGCGGAGCTGCGTGAAAAATACTTCGCGACCTGCTCCACAGAACCGCCGAGAAGCGAAAGCTGGCCTTTGGGACCGAGCATCTGGCTGATCATCAAAAACAGGCTGGGATATGTATAGTCATCTCCGGCATTCACATAACTCAACACATTATGAAGCGTCAGAAGATCGAACTTTTCGCGGAGAGTTTCCGGCAGGTTCCGGGAAGCCTGACCGGGCCGCCACACATAATCTTTTAAATTCATGGCGGCAAAACCCATACGTTTTGAAAATTCGGGCTTTGGCTTGTACCCGCCTGCCACAGGCTCAAAAAAACGGGCGATGTCTTCAGGAGAAAGGCTGTCCATAACCTCAGCCGGATAGACAATGGGATAAATTCCATTGCGGGACTCACGAATAAACCGGCTGGAAATCGGATCCGGCTTGTTAAAGGTCACAACCTGATATTTTAATTTTCCGGAAGAAACCCCCAGGGCCTCCATTTTTTTCTCAATGCGCATCAGAACCGCGAGCGCTTCCTGGTTGTAGGCGCCGCCAACGACCCCGACAATCAGCGTTTTATTCGCGGCAATCTTCTGGGGAATAACCTGGTCCAGCCACGCGTCCAGAGCCTCGTAAAAGCCTTCGTAATCCCTGCGGACAAAATCAGACTGATACTCATAAATCAAACCAGTGTAGGGATGGCTGAGGATTTCCTTCTCTGAGGAAAGATCCGCCGGGATTTCGTCCGGAAAATTGGCCACGAGAAGCGCCGCGGATTTTCTCTGCAGGCCGGGTCCGAGAGGGGCCGCGGCGCGGGTGACTTCAGCCAGACGGTCGATGATCTCACTCGCTGGCAAACCGCTTTCCTGGCTGATCCGCATTTCAGATCTCGAAAGCTTGAAGACATTATTGGTGATGTCATAATCATTGAATTTATTTTCCTCATCCAGGCTGGTTTTTTCTCCAAGGCGCTGAGAGACTGCCGCGGTCACGGACGGACGGTTACTCATCGCACCGCTCGTAGGGCCGGGAACAAGCTGTACGCGTTTCGTGTTTTTAGAAACAGGAATCGACGCGAGGTAATCTTTCCGGAAACTGTCAAAAAGGTCGCCCGCGTCGTACTCCTCGACGATATGGTCCTGCGGATTAAACCCGCGAATAACACGCGCCTCATCACCATCAGATTCGGTATGGATGACGAGCGATCCGCCGGCAACTGTTGCCGTCGCGATATCTTGAAAACCTTCGATGAAGGCAAAAGCCACCAGGTTAGGATTGTCACGCATGATGTTCTGCTGGCGCGTCCAGCACGCTTCGCTGAAGTAACCGCTCAACTCTCCCAGAATGCCGCGGTTCGGAACGACCATCAGCTGAATTTCCTCTGTTTCTTTTTCCTTATTCACCATCTCAAGACTTTCAGCGATCGCCTTGAAACCAACGTAAGTCCGCAGCTTTTTCTTTATTCTTTGGTCCATTCCCTTAAAAGGCCCCTCGTCATGCTCTTTGCTTTCCCCAAGGACGTGGTCCTTGATAATGCTATGCGCGAATTCAATCAAAAGGTTGGCATTACCGCGCCGGATTTCGTCAAAGGTGTGGACCTGGTCCTGAAATTCCTGGACAAAAGACTGGCGCGCATCAAAACCGGCGAGATAAAGCATCTTCCGCAGACTGGAGGCCAGCGGCGCATTACCGGCAGGGCTGTACTCCGCCACGGCAACGACAAGTTCCTGGATATCTTTGGCTCCTTCGATTTTCTCACGCAAAACACCAAGCCTGGCTTCCCGCTGCTGAAAATTAACCAGCCGGCCCTTTTCTCTTCTTGCGCGGGCATCCAGGTTCTCTCCTTCTTTTTCGGGTAATGGCTTGGCCATGTCAGCGGCAAGTTCCTGCTGCTCCTTCTCGATTTGCAGTTTAATGTCCGCTTTAAAACTGTCTATCTGCTGATCCCTCTTGAGCGTCCGCACTTTCATAACTTCCACGATTTCACCGGCCGTCTCTTTAAACATTCTCTGCGCATCGATAGAGAATTTTGCAGGCTTGAGCTTCTTGGCCTTGATGACACCCGTGCGCAGGACGCGTTCCCCTCCCGTACCGCGGGTGTAATATTCTTCGGGCAAAGGCGCGATCCTTCCCGCTTTTTTATCTGCCAGGAAGGTCGCAATCAGGGCACGGAAATCAACGTCATCTCTTTTCCACTTGGACCCGTCGAAATTCGAGGCTACCCGCAGAAGATCCATCTCCAGCGGCTTGTTGAGAATATCTTCTGAAATTTCACCTTTCGTAAGCAGGCTGCCCGTAAAATTCCGGATAATTTTCTTCAGGTCTTCTACGCCCTGCTTCCTTCTTTCTCCTGCGGTTTTGCCCACAGGAAGTATCCCGGCCGTCTTCAGAATACCGTCGAATTTGTCGTCCTTGATGGCCGCATAAATTTCAAAAATAACAGGCGCGTCATGCAGCCCCATTTCCGACACGTACTCGGCGAATCTCTCCGGGCTGAACCCCTCTACTTTTCGCAGTTTCACAAAAGTGTTCAGAACCCGGGTCTCATTTTGCCCGGGCAGGCGTTTGAAAAGCATTTCCAGAACGTCCACCGGTGTTTTAAATCCCATTTCGTAAAATTTATTTTCCCAGAAGGGCACATTTGCCGGCCCGCGTGCGGTCGCACGCTGCGCCATCATTTCAGGCGTCATCAGCCGGGCCTGGACCTGGTCAAGCGCGTATGCAATCGGGTCTTCAATGCCGCGGGCCGCGTAATACTGCAGCCAGCTGACCATTCTCAACTCCTCATTGAGTTCGGGGAAACGTTTCAGAGACGTCTGGTTTTGGGCCAGCTTCATGTAAAAACCAAGCTCCTGCCATTTAAAGAAAAATCTCCTCGAAGACTTCCTCAGCATCGTAACGGCAGCAATCGTGCGGGTTCTCAGGTCATCGTCTTTGGCAAGAACAAGGAGGGTGTCGATGGCCTTGGCATCAAGCTTGTCATAAGCAGATTCCGCTGAGAAAACTTCGACCATCTCATCCAGTATGGCGGCATATTTCGCTATCTCGGCCAGCTTCGACCTGTTCGCGTCATAATAGTCGTCCACGATATCAAAATTCAATTCTCCAAGAGGGGCCTCTCCCCTCACGAGTTTTTTCTTCGATCCGGACAAAACCAGTTTAAAGAACGCTTTCGAGGCGGGGCGTCCTGCGGCTTCCCACTCTTCTCCCGCGCGTTCGAATACATACCCCAGGGTCTCGGGAGAATAGGTGGCTGAATCGTCTAAAATGCCCAGATCGAGAAAATCTTCGAGAAGTTCCGGACTGCCGCCGCCGGCAACAACCCGGTCAATCAGCCTGTTCAGCTGGGCAAGATTGTTAATCACTTTATAAGGGGAAATTTTTCGGAACCTCATATTATTTCTGAGGTTGTAAGGACTGAAAAATTTATTCGCAGCGAAAGCTCCCGGATCCCTGGAAAGCACGCCTGTAAACAGGGCTTCCGCAATTTTCCGGGCCGGATCATCCGCCGGCATTTTCCCAAAAAAAGCGTCGGAAAATTTCGTGACGATCGCTGCGGCTTCGTCGTTCAGGATAATCTCTGAAGGACGGCTGAAACCATGTACGCCGTTCGAGCCCATCAGGACTTCAAGATCCGCGGCACCCGCCTGGCCCAGCTCATAGAGGAAGCTCTTACTGAGCAGCCCGTCCCCCACCACATAGTCCATGCCGAGAGCTTTCAGCCGCGCTGCCAGCGCCGGAGTCGTTCCGGAAACAACCCTGCCTTTTCTGACATCCACCAGTCCGCGCGCAGGATCGACTTCAAGAATCGGGAAATCCTGATCAACGCTGCTGCTGTCCCACCATTTCCAGAAGTTATAAGGGCCGCGCGATTGTCTGAGTTTCGATTCTTCCGATGGGCGGACTCTTCCGGCGCGCATTTCAGAACGCTTCGCGGCACTTTCCCCGGTCGCGGTTTCAGACTGCCCCAAAAGCTCCTTGCGCGCGGCTTCGGACAAACGGTTCGCAAGCCTTGAAGAAAACTGGTAGTACGTGCGCGCGCCGTCGCGGGTCATGACGCCGCCCGGAAGATATCCGGCAATTTCAAAAACACGGTTGACCACGCTGAGGACCGCGCGGCCGGTCAGAAAACCTTTTTCCCTGTTGCCCACAAGTTCGCTGACAAACCAGACCCCATCACCGTTTGAAATCATGATGGCCCCGGCAATGGCTTCACCGGTAGGATCGCGGTAAACCACTTCCCTCGCGGGCTTCATGTCACCGATAGGGTCCGCGGCCATGGTGGAAGCATCAGACAACCCGGGTTTCGTGCCTCCCGCCTCAATTCCCTGAAGGACTCCCAGCACATAACTCTGCGGCGTTTCCATGGAGGGCCGGCCTTTGAGGTATTCGTCTATGTTCTTTGCCGCGGTTTCAACAACCTGACGCGCGGCTTCGATATTGGCCGTGCCGTCCGGACGGCGGAACCCGGCTTGCAAAACTTCCGCTTCCAGCCAGGCGGGCGCGGGCTTTTCCGTGCGCATTTCAGAACGAAGCTGCTGCCTGATGCCCCCAATGCGTTCGATCAAAGCGTCCCGCACCGGAACATCCTCAGCGCGCCCCGGACGGAAGCTCTTCAGCGCTTCGGCGATGCGGCGCAAAGCGCGCGAGGCCGCCATCGAAACCTGTATCCGGAAAGAAGCGCCCTGCGCGGCCAGGCTGTTCCGCCCGAGCTCCTCGATCGCGTCCACGAGGGCCGCGGTCTTCGTGAAAGTTTTCCGCCGCAGGAATGCCGAAGAAGCATACTCCAGGGAGTCCGCGGTATGATCGGAAAGGTCGCCGAGCATTTCGATCAATTCAGAAGACGGCACCGCGCCCGTTCCCAGCGCTTCGCCCTTCCTGATCCGTTCGGCCGCCTGCCGCACCATGTTCGTCCCCGCCAGGATCCACGCCTGCGTCAGCGGGTAGGACTTGGCAAAACGTTCGTCTTTGAGCGACGCACGCAGCGCCGCCTGCTTGAGCCGTGCCGAAGAAAAAGGCCCGGCGCTTTCAGGAAGACGCGCCGCGGTTGCGGCCCGGTAGAGCGACAGGATCACACCTTCAGGGAGGGCTTTCAGGAGCTCTTCGAAGAAAAACGCGCCTACGGACAAGTCCTGTGTGTACATTTCGTTGCGCGCAGCGATGTCCAGCGCCTGGACAAGAAGCTCGTCGCCCGCGCGCCCGCGGAGCATTTCTTCATCTTCGCCTTTCAGGTAAGCGTCCGCCATGCGCCGTTCGCCCAGCGCGATCACCAGCGACAAAAATGCGGTCACATAGAAAAGGTGGCGCGCGCGGGAATCGGCGTCGAAATAAGCGCTGAGGAATTCCGAAGTAACGTTCGCGCGCTGCTGCGCGGCCATCAGGGCCCTGACGGTAAAATACTGGGTCGCGCCTTCGTTTATCGTCGGAGAAAGAAAAAATCCCAGGCGGTGCATGAACTCATGAAGCAGGATTTCCACTCTTTTTTCGGGCGCAACGGCCGCGTCGACCAGCACGGCGTTGATCATGAGCAGGCTGGCGGCTTCCCCACCCACAGGCGACCGCCCGGAGTAAAGGTCTTTCTGAAACGTCCTGACCTCCGGAAATTCAGCTGGCTCCGGAACGCCGTAGCGGGCCAGGAACTGCTTCGCGAGGCTTGTCACTTCGGCCACCTGGGCGTCAAAGGCGCTGACGTTCTCGATGAAATAGGAAGGGTCGCTCGCGGCGGAGTACGCGTCCTGTTCGGCCGCGACGTGGGCACGGATGATTTCCCGGAATTCCATCGCGGCAGGCGAACCCTTGCGCATGACCTGGCGGACGTAATTTTCAACAAGCAGCGGATGAGGCGTCAGCGGCGTAAGGCCCCTGGCGGCCGTGAGGGCGTCTGTAATGGCTTTCCGGGCCTCGGCTTCGTTGAACCGCGCCGCGCTTTCTCCGGGAGTGTCGTCGGCAGGCGTGCGCATTTCCGAACGGCGCGAAGTAACGCGCGCTTCGGCCTCCGCCAGCGCCCCCGCCTTGACGACGGAAAACGCCGCGCCCTCGCGGTTCCTGAAAGGATCGCCCATGAACCTATGGACGTACAGATGCGAACCCCTGCTGGCCCTGATCGAGATCTGTCCGTCCGTGCCGAGGG
>CAZIQJ010000101.1:0-8076 GCA_964541285.1 uncultured bacterium
TCATCCACGGAGTATTCCAGCCTGGCGTTGGCCACAGTCCCCAGCGTGTCCCAGCTGATTTTTTGCGTAGTGCCAGCGGCCCATTTCTCCCCTCCGTTCGGGCGGAGAAGGGAAAAGGAACCGATGACCGTGACCGGCCGGGCCGTATCAAAAAGGGATTCATCTTCATAACTGGAAACACGGAAATAAACGTTCTTGGCAATATCATCCGGGGTCTTGAAAAGGAAATACCCCTGATTGGGAAGTTCTTCCACCAGCTTTTTCCACTCCCCTTCTTTCACGGAATAAGACACGATGACGCGAGGAATATTCCCGTACGTATTCCAGCGGATTTCCTGCTCACTGCCCACGGTCCAGAGTCCGCCGCCGGAAGGCGCCGTGATTTCAATGGGCGTGCGCACCGCGAAACCGTTATCTGAAATATCGCACGCGTTGGGGCTTTCCGCGTCACAGACCCGGAGCTTGTAGCCTTCTCCCAGGCCCGCCGGAACTTCCCACATAAAACGGCCCGCGTTCAGGACGCTGCGGTCAATGCTGACAGGCTCGGATTTGAAGTCATCACGGGAATAATCAAGATTAACCTCACGGACCGTGCCCACAGTGCGCCAGACGATTTCCCGCTTCTCACCCGCGTGCCAGGACTCCCCGCCGTTGGGGGCCAGAAGCGCGAAAGAACCCGTAATTTCAAAAGGTTTGGCGGAAGCGTCCGCGGCTTCGTAGTCCCGCACATCCATGACGCGCAGCCGGGTCTGCGTGCCCGCGTCATCAGGAACCGTCCAGTTGTAATAGCCTGCGTTGGGCGTGGACTCGGTAATAACTTTCGCTTCGGAAACAAATCCATCACGTGAATATTCCAGACGCACGCCCGGCACAGCGCCTGAAGTCTGCCAGGTCACGGTCCTCTGCTCGCCCACCTTCCAGATTTCTCCGCCCACAGGGCTGGTCAAACGCAGAACACCCTGAATGCGGAACGGCTTGTCGGATGTGTCGTTGGCTTCGGAATCCAGAACATCGGAAACACGAACGCGCACATTCTGGTCCACGTCATCAGGAACCTGCCATTCGTAACTGCCCGTGTTGGCAGCGGCCTTGTCAATGAGCACCGCGGTCTTGAAATCATCCCGTGAATATTCCAGACGGACCTGGGAAACCGAAGCGCTGGTCTGCCAGCGGATGCTGCGCGTCTGGCCCACGGGCCAGCCTTCGCCGCCATTGGGCTCCAGGACCGTAAAATGAGAACGGATAAAAAAATCGCCGTTGGAAATGTCGTAAGCCATGGCGTCATGCGGATCGGAAATGCGCACGCGGTATTTTCCTGCAGGCGCGTCCGGCACAAGCCAGTCATAGCGGCCGTTATTAGGCTGGGCATCAGAGATCGTCGAAACCGCCCGGGTAAAATTATCGGAAGAAAATTCAATCTTGATGCGGCCGATAGTGCCGGATGTCTCCCATTCCACAGGAGCACGGTCACCCACATACAGAACTTCCCCGCCGTTCGGCGACAAAAGCCGGAAGCCGCCAACGATGCGCGCGGGCTGGCTCATGACATCGATTGAATCCGGCTGGGACGGATCCCAGATGCGGATCTTGAACTGGCGGCCGATCAGATTCGGGACCATCCAGTCGTAAACCCCGTTATTGGGCGCGCTGTCGGTGATGGTGTTAAAACTTTTCTCGAATTCATCTTCGGAATAATCGATACGGACCACAGGAACGGAACCGGCGCCCTTCCAGCGGACCTTGGCAATCGTTCCAGCGATAAGATTTTCTCCGCCCGTAGGAAACAGGAGACGGAAATTCCCGATAATCCCGAACTTGCCGGATGAAAAAGCTTCAGTTTTAGGGTCCGCGACATCCGAAATGCGGAGCTGATAACCCGCCCCCATGTCATCCGGCACGCTCCAGGTGTAACGGCCGTTGTTGGGAATGGAATTTTCAATCAGGCGGAAATCCTTGTTGAAATCATCCCGGGAATATTCCAGTTTCACGTTAGGAATATCGCCCAGTGTCTGCCAGGTCAGCGTGGCCATGCTGCCCACTTCGAACTTTTCTCCACCCTTGGGAATTTCCATTTCAAAACCGCCGTAAATCCTGAAAGGAGCTTCGGAAATTTCATGTGCCGCGGGATTGCGCGCGTCAGAAATCCGGATCCGGACTTCTGTGCTGACATCACCAGGAACGGTCCATGCAAAAGTTCCAAGATTGGAAGCTTCCGCGATGATTTCATGAATGTCGGATTTGAAATTGTCTTTGGAGTATTCGAGCCTGACCACGTCCGCACGGCCGGCGGTATCCCACTGAATACTTTGAACGGAACCCGTTTTCCATTCTTCGCCGCCGTTTGGAGATTTCAGGTCAAAGCCCGCGATCACTTCAGAAGCGGAAGAATGTTCGGCGCTGACCAGAGTGTCGCGGGAATCCATGACCCGGACCATAAGCGGCCCGGTGATGGTGGAAGGCACTTCCCAGACATAGCTGCCGGTATTGGCCATGCCGGACTCGATATCCAGCCACTCGCCTGCGGGGTCAGTCTTGTATTGAACGTCCACGGCAGGAATGGTGCCAATGCTCTGCCAGGCAATTTTGTGACGGCTGCCCGCGGTCCACTGCTCTCCGCCTTTAGGGGCCAAAAGCCGGAGTCCGCCATGAATGATAAAAGGTCCGGCTTCGGTAAAGACCTCTTCATCCGCGGCATCCGAGAGGCGGATAAAAACCTGGTCATCAATGTCATCCGGAACCTGCCAGAAATAACTGCCGCGGCTTTCAAAATTTTCAGCTATGCGGACCCATTCAGGTTTTTTGGAAGTCCGGTAATCCAGGTTCACAAGCGGAACCGTGCCAATGGACTGCCAGCGGATTTCCTGCTGACTTCCCGTGATCCAGCGCGCGCCCTGTGCCGGAGCCATAAGCGTCAGCCTGGCGATAATGGCAAAAGAGTCGTTGGATTTATCGAAAACCTGCGGGTCGCGGACATCCGAAACACGGACCCTGGCTTCACTGGAAACGTGGTCAGGAATTTTCCAGGACCAGCGCCCCTCATTCTTGAGGGAATCCACCATGGTGAAAATATTTTTTTCAAAATTATCCGTGGAATACTCCAGCTTGACCTGCGGAATAGGCCCGCTTGTTTTCCAGAGCACATCGTGCGTGGAGCCGACTTCCCAGCGTTCATCCCAGTTCGGGCTTTGCATCTCCAGTTTGCCCGTAGTGCGGAAGGTCAGGTCTGAGGAGTCATAAATGCGCGGGTCCAGGCTGTCAAGCACGCGCACTTTGACGCTGACGGAAAGATCATCCGGAACTTTCCATTCATAGCTTCCGCTGTTGGGAATATTTTTGGCGATCTCATGAAAATCAGAACGGAAATCATCTTTGGAATATTCCAGCGTGACTTTCTGGACTTCTCCGGCCGAGTTCCACCGGATGACCTGGTCTGTGCCCGCAAGCAGGGCCTCGCCGCCATTAGGCGCGGTCAAAGTCAGTTTGTTGGGAAGGTATTCCACGGTGACCGCGTCCAGCTCAGCCTGCTCAACGCCCGTGGGAGAATAAAGAAAGGCCCGGAAGTAAAAACTGCCGATGCCCGCTTCTTTTGGAAATTCACGTATGCGCGACTGCAGCTGCGCCGCGGTGTTGGATTCCGCCGCACCCGAAGCCACGACCCAGTGACGGCCGTTATGGTAAAACCAGTTGGCGCCGTCCGGAGAAAGCTGGTAGCTGATAGCGCCGCGGTTTTCACGGCCCGGCTTTTCGGAAAAGCTTGTGATGTCTGCGTAGGAGATCCCGTTCTTGGTGGAAATCGCGGGACGGTCGGAACGGAACGCGTTGCCCTTCACCTCCACGGCAGAAACCGCGGGTGAGGCGAATGGAGCTTCCGTGGAAAGTTCAATCTGATACTGAAAATAACGCGCAGCCTGCAGCCCGGTTTCCACGGTCTCAAAAGGACGAAAAGCATTCTCCGGATCCGCTTTTAAAAACAGGGCTTCGACTTCCTGGTCAGACGCTGCCGTGTTAAGCACATGAACTTCATCCAGCGAACCCTGGAAGTAGCGGGACTCACCGCTGCCGTAACGTCCAAAATAAAGCGCGCCTGCATCATAAGGAATACTTTCGCGGAAGGGCGCGGTCTTGACCAGCTTGCCCTGCACATAAAGCCGGATTTCCCTGCCGTTATAAACAGCGGCCACGTGGTTCCAGCGGCCGACGGCGACTTCTCCCTCACGGCCGCTTTCGATCTGCTGATAACCGCCCGGACGCCCCGCGCGGAAGGCCAGCCGGTTTCCGGAAACAAGCTCAAGCGCAAATGAAGAAAAAACAGGCGCGCCCGCCTTCAGCTGCTTGTCCAGAATCGTGGTCTCCCCCTCCGAGATCCGTTCGGGGCGGACCCAGAGAGAAAGAGTAAAATTTTCAGGGCGAATGCTTTGAGCGTCAGGAACGCGGAGAAAATCGCTGGCGCCATTCAGACGGACGGCGCGGCCGGTAACGCCCGCGGAAAAACTTCCGGGTTTCCCATAAGCCGTGGCGTGATTGGCAAATCTTCCGGCATCCGCGGCTTCGCTGCCAAGGCCGCGAAAATACGGCTCGTCAAAATGCCACAGCGCGGCTGTAAAAGTACCCGGCTGCTCAGCCATATGCGGACCGCGGGGGCCGCGCCACAGGGCATTGGCAAAATCCGGTTCATCGGAACTGCGCACAAGGACCTTCGCGTCCATACGGCCCTTGAGATACTGGCTCATGACCTGATCGCGCGAAAACGGGTAATTATAGAAAAGAAATTCGTCCATGGCGCCCCGAAACGTGTCCGTACTTTTCAGATTGCCCAGGACCAGAGGATTTTTGGCCGTGGCCGTAACAAAGGGAGAGTTGCCGTCAAGCAGGCCGTCTACATACAGGAAAAGATTGCGGCCGTCCGCGGTAAGCATAAGGTGGTGCCATTCCGTGTCCTTCAGGACTCGCTCGCCGACAATTTCACGGGCGCCCTGCATCTGCACATGAATTCGCCCGTCCGCGCCGCGAAACACTGTGGGGTTGCCATCGCCAATACTGAACAGCCGGTCGGTCAGACCCGGCTCGCTTTCCGCGAACTCAAACCACAGCCCCGCACTGAAAGTGGAAAGCGAGGGAAAATCTTTCTGGGAAAGAATTTTGTCATAGCCTTTGGCCGCGAACCAGCGCGCCTTGCCGAAAATGCCGGGCACAGGATAAGTGCCGATAGGGCTGGCCGCGATTTCTCCGCGCGAGTCCGCAATGGAAGCGCCTTCCGCGTCATTGAAAGCATAGGCGTGAATCAGCCCGGTCTCACTTCCGCTTTCCAAGGCATAGGGCATGGGAAGCTGCCAGGCCATGGAGCGCCAGGGAGACGCGCTGCCCGCGTCCTTGGTTTCGGACAAATAAATGCCGGACGGGTAAAAAAGTCCGGCCCGGGCCGCGGTTTCGGGACCGCTTCCCGCCCTTCTATATATAGAAGGCTCATCAATGAATCCCTTAAAAGAAGCCGTGGACTTGGAGTCATTGCCGATACGGGCCGCCATTTTGGAAAATTCCAGGGAACCTGTATAGGGCGCGCTGGCATCCAGAACCCCGTTATTGTAGATGGACACCTTGCCTCTGGCCCAGGTAACCGCGACATGCTGCCAGACACCGGGAATCAAAGGCATTTTGCCTTTAAGCTCAGAGGGCTGAAGGCGCGGGGCATAAGCCGCCACCCGTCCGTCCGGACCTGCCAGTACCAGGGAAACTTCCCCGCCGCCCGAGGGGGCAGAGCCATTATCTTCATATAAGGAAATGATGGCTGCGGACTGGCCAAAACCCGGAAGCTGTTCGGGCTTGATCCAGGCTTCCAGAGTCAGCTCCCCCTGCGGCGCGAGGCGCGTGCTGGCAGGAACCTGAACAAAATCTCCCTTTCCGTCAAAGTGAAGTCCCGCGCCCATGCGGCCTTCAGCTTCATATTGAACATCACCGGAAACCGTAGCGTTATGCCCATAACCGGAAGCATCCGCGAGAACGCCTCCTCTTTCATTAAAGTGCCAAAGGCCGGTAATGCCGCGGGGATTGCCAAAATGCGTCAAGGCTTCGGTTTCAGTCAGCGCCCGGTCGTAAAAAGCGACTTCATCCATCACGCCTTTATAAAATTGATCAAGGCGGTTGTCGACAAGCGCTCCAAGATAAATCGGATTGGTGCCGGCATGAATGCCCGCGGCGAACGGTGTCGGAGCGCCATCCAGCGCGCCGTTCAGATAAACACGAAGGTCCTTGCCGTTGTAAACAGCCGCAACGTGATACCACACGCCTTCCGCGAGTTTTGTTTCCGCGAGATGATGGGTTGTGACGGCTCCGTCCGGAGAAACCAGAAAATCAAGTTTGCCTTCCGTGGAAATCTGGAGAGCGAAGGAACGCTGGACGCCGACTGTCTGCCAGCGTGAAAAAAGAGTCTGAGGTTTTGAAGAAGAAACCGCGACCGGACGGATCCACATTTCCACTGAAAACGCGCCGTCAAAATTCAGCGTCTGGTAATGCGGAATAAAAACGTAACTTTTTTCTCCGTCAAAAGCGCGCGCGTAACCGAAGCCGGTCTGACCGCTGACAATTTCCGAGTCGCTGCCTTTCGCAACATTTCTTCCCGCGACATCAAGAAGGTTTGTTCCGTTCGGTTCATCAAAATGCCAAAGCGCCGTCAATCCCGGTTCGCGGTTGCTGACCGGAAGCGGAATTTCAATTCCGGAATTTTCCTGAAGCGGAGAAAAATCAAGTTCAAGTGTTCCGCGGGCGGAAGAAGTGTTTAAAAGAAAACGGCCCTTGTCGAAAGACTGGCTGCCTGCGTCGCGGTAGGAAGAAACGGGAACCAGGCTCGCGTTTCCATTCTGGACCTGGATTTGGGTGTCGCTGAACTGATAATCTTCCGCGTTATCAAAATCCCATTGCCGGATTTCCGCGAAAGCGTCGGTGGTAAACAGTGAAAAAAAGAGAGAAAGGTATCCCGCTAAAAGAAGGCCTGCGATTTTCTTTTCGCGCCGCGGAATTATTTTTGTCACTTACGTTTGAGAGCCCGAACTCTCATCTTACTTTTTGTTCCAACTCCAATGACAAAATATAGGTTTCGACTTTCTTCGCGTCCGGCGCTTTAGGGTTCACAGACAAATAACGCTGATAATGGTAAAGCGCTTTTTCGCGGTCCCGGATGTAATCATCGTAAAGCACGCCGAGATTATAATGCGTTTCCGGATCGCTGGGCCTGAGTTCCAGGACCTGTTCATACTCCCCGATCGCTTCTTTGTATTGCTTGTTCTTCAAGAAGATCGTAGCCAGATTATAGTGCATATCCGCGTTTTCGCGCATCATTTTTTGTGAAATACGGCTGGCTTTGGCCAGCCCAGGCACGGATTCCTTGAATTTGGCCTTTAAAACCTCGAGTTTTTCCCGGTTTTCAGCGTTTTCCCGCAATAATTCCCGCTGCCGGTTCTCCAGCTCGGAAACATATTTTGTTTTCTTCAGGATCTCTTTATTCTCCGCGCGCAGCCGGTTGATCTCTTCCCTGTCCAGCTCGAAGGGTTTCATCTGGCGTTTCATTTCCTGCATCTGCGTATCCATTTCAATCAGCCGCGAAGCCATTTTCTTGTTTTCTTCTTCCAGGCGGTTGCGGTCAGCGATCAGCTCCTGAATTTTTCCGGGCGGATATTCCTGAACCGTGCTGGCCAGAGAATTATATTTCGCTTCAAACTCCGTGACTTTATTTTCAAGCGCTTCTTTTTCACCCTTAACACTCGTGAGAGCCTGCTGCCGTTCGGTCTTTGCTTTTTCCGTCTGGGTCTTCAGCATTTCAATTTCTTTTTTGAGCGCTTCAACCTCGACCGAGGACTGCGAACCGGAATTTTTTATTTCCTTCAGCTGGGCAGCCATGTCTTCTTTTTCTTTCAAAAAAGTCTTGGCCTGAACCAGAATATTGTCGCGGTCACGGGTCACGGTTTTCAGTTCTTTTTTGACGCGCTCGATCTCCTGCGCCATCTGTTCTTTTTCATCAGCCGCGCGCGCGGAAGAAGAAAACGGAAAAGAAAAGAAGAAAGAACGAGGAACAAGCAGAAGAAA
>CAZIQJ010000102.1:0-7956 GCA_964541285.1 uncultured bacterium
CCCGCAGAGTCAGCCTGCGGAACCTGTCAAGCTGGCCCGCACCCCCCGGCCCTTGGTATAATAGAAGTAGGTCGTGCGGGCGCCGTAGATATCGATGGAAACGTCAATTTCATAACGGCCCGCGACCTGCGAGTAAATGATTTCACGGCCGTCGTTAAAATAAACGTGCAGTTTGTAGATGCCGGATTCTTCATCGTAAATGGTTTCCATGTTCTGCGTGAACTCAGGGCCGCTGACATGGTTCCAGTTAACGATCTGGCCTTCTCCGTCCGTGACGTAATGGACCACCGTACCTTCTGAATAAACCAGGTTCCAGCTGGTGCACGCGGGCGGGTTCAAGCAGATGGAATCGGAAGTAATACCGGGCTTGAGCACGTTGACGTCCGTAACGCGCTTGGTGACGGAATCCAGGAACATTTCATAATCCGCGATTACGTTCCCGTCCTTGTCCGTGATTTTGGAAAGGTTGCCGTTCTTGAAGTAGCTGGTATTGCCGTCCTTGTCCGTGGTGGCCGTAACCTTACCGTGCTTGTCCCAGGTACGCTTCTGGTTATTGCGCTTTTCAAAAACCAGGCGGCCCTGCTGCAGGTTTTCACCATCCAGCTCCACGCCCTCGTCAAATTCGTATTCCTGCTCAATGTCTCCGTTGCCGGTGATGACCTTGACCTTGCGGTTGGCTTCATCATATTTATAGCGGAGTTCATTGCCCGTTTTCTTGTCACGGAGCAGGATAATGCGGCCTTTGTCATCGTAGTAGCGCTCAATGCTGCGCTTTCTCTTGAAGTCATAGCGGTCTTCGTAAACCACCATACCGAGGTCAAGCAGACCTTCCGAGCCAAGCTTATAGGTAATGCGGAGAATCGGTTCCTTGAGGTTACCTTCTTCGTCATATTCCTGCGTGGTGATGGTCACCAGCTTCTTGGTGTCATCGTAGGAATACGTGATCAGCTGATCGCGGAGCTCAAAAGCGGCTTCATCTTCCGTGTAGGCGATGGAGCCGTCTTCCTTCAGAAGATTTCCGTTGGCATCGCGCTTGGGAACTTTTTTGGCGCCGTTGCGTGAAGTGATGCGGCCCTGGGAATCAAACGTTTCATAAAACTCGCGGCATTCACCGCCCGCGCATTCCTCACCCTCAACCACTTTGAAACGGTCATCTTCCGTACCAAGTTCGCCGTCTTCGCCCAGGCGGACCACGCTGCGGTTTTTGGTCTTGCCGTTCAGTTTGGTCGTGATGGTGACTTCGTTATGGTCGTTGTATTCAAACTCGGTTTCTTCACCCGTATCCGTGTCACGGATCTTGACCAGCTTTCCGTTCTGGTCAAAAGTCTTTTCCAGGTTGTCGTCATCCCCGTCCACCAGGAAATCATCGCCGGTGCCGAACTCATGGTCCCCGCCCATGTCCACAATGCGGACCTTCCCATTCGGGAGCTTGATCTTGACCACGTTCTTGTGATTATCGTATTCAAAGGTCGTGACCTCGCCGCTTTCCTCGTCCTTCTCGGCGGTCACACGGCCTTTTTCATCGTAAGTGCGTTCAACCCATTTGTCTTTTTTCTTGAGACGCGCGCCGATCTTGGTGGGGCTGGCCCACGGATCCTTGTTCTTCTTGTACTTGTACATATAGACGGTTCCGTCCGGCTCAATAATCCGGGCTTCCCCTTCGTCGGTCTCATCAAACTTGTCGTCGTCGTACTCATACTCGGCCAGCAGCTTTTCATTGCCGTTGTCCTCGATCTCCACCATCTTTTTGGCGCGGCGGGTCTGGTGGTCATAATAAGTACGCACTCTCTTGCCGGAAACGTCTTTTTCCGTGTAGTGCAGAATATCGTCGCCGGTACCAAACTCGCCGTCTTCACCGGCCATCCAGAGGGATTCCTTGCCGTCTTTTTCATAAAGACGCTCGGTGTCATCCTCATTTTTGTTTTTCAGGTATTTTTCATCCGGAACGCGGCCTTCACCGTCCGCATCAGGGGTCAGGTCAGCGGGATCCTTGTCCGTCTGCATGTTCATTTCATTCGGGTCAAGCCCCTGGGAACCATCCTGATTTGAAGTTGTGGAACCGCCGCCACCGCCGCCGCCGTCATCTCCAAGAGCTCTCTGGAGGCGCTCGATTTGTCCGAGCAGCGCCATACACTGCGCGTACTTGTTCTGGTCGGTCTGGGCAAGAGAATTACAATTAATGTAATTCTTGATCATGCGCAGCAGTTTCTTGAACTTGCCGTCGTCGCTGCCGCCCGGACTGCTGAAGTTCGTGGTGTTGGAAGAACCGTTCTGGCTGCCGGAAGACTTTGCCTTGGAGGGATCACCGGGCAGCTTGACGTCATCCGAACCCGTCTGGTTGGGTTCCTTGATTCCGTTCGGGCCGTAGCTGTAATAATCAATCGGAGTGGTCTCGGACCCGTCTCCTGACGTGGCCTTCTGAATTGAATAGTAAGGGCCGATGTGATTCCCTTCGTTGTTCGCGTCCGTCGTTCCCTTATCATTGAAGAACCCGGTAAAAAGAATTTCACCCTGCTGGTCGTCCGAGTTGAGCGTGTAAATCTGGAAGGTCTTCTGAATGTAGTCCATCTTGATCAGCTGCCCCTTGGCGCGGTCATAAATCTGCACCGCGCTCAGCTGATTGTCCGCGTTGTATTCCTCAATCTTGTTCAGGGTATTGGATGACGGATCATAATAAGATTTTCTTTTTCCGGTTTCCGTAATCACAATCTTCGCGAAGGAAAGAATCGCGTCCGTCTTGATGTTGACCTTGTATTCATACTGGATACCGTCATACTCAAGGACCAGTGTGTAAATATTGGCATCGGAAGGATCCTCAACAATCGAAACCCGGTTGAACTCGGCAGCTTCCACGTCCAGAAGATCTGAAAGGTGCGCTTCGCCAAGCCCATAGGCCTCTTCTTCCTCAGGCCCGCCTTCGCGGAAACCAAAAGATTCCTTCTCATACTCTTCCGCGGTCTCGCTCGTTTTGATGACCTTCAGGCGTTCCGCGCTTTCGATAAACTGATGCAATTCCGCGCGAGCCAGGGTTTCTTCGGTATTGGAAGGTTCACGCAGCGCGGCTTTGAAGATTTCAAAAAGCTGGGCGATTGAAATTTTTTCCGATCTCGTGTTATTGAAAACAAAAACGCCTTCCGAAGTCACAAGGTATTCGTCTTTTTCCGTCGCCAGGCGCATGTCCGCGATACTCGGACCGCTCTTCAGGTTTTTCGCGGACTCCCCGTTCTCAAGATCATCCGCCGCATCTTCAGGATGCACGTGGCCCCAGACCGACATTTTGTCAAACAGGGGCTTGGCGGATTCAAGACCGCGGATCTGGTGTTCGTCCCCGCTGGTGTAAACCACAAACTGCCCGTTCAAAATACCGTAAGCGGCTTCACTGCCCAGCTGGCGCAGACGTTCAAAAAACTCCTCAAACTCCTGGACCGTCATATTTTCAAGGTCGACAATAGCGGCAAAGGGAATCCTCTGGTCAGCGGCCTGCTCCAGAAGGTCCATGACATAAGACCCCTTCTGGGCCTGAAGCGGATCATAATGAGGAAGAGAAGGGTCGTAGGTGTAAACCGCGTCGCGTTTCAGAAGACCGTTGGGTTCTTCGGAGAAACGGCCGGACTCATAAACAATGCCTTTTTCGTCCTGGATGAGGTAAGTCTTTGTAAGAAGGTCGTAGGAAATCTTTAAGGTGGGAACAGTAGCGGGCTTCCCGCTCGCATCCTGATAAAGCCATTCAGTGATTTTTCCTTCTTCAGGGGGCCCCCGGGTCCAGATGATCTGCCCGATTTCGTTATTCGAGAACTCCCGGGCTTCCAGGACCTTCCCTTCCTTATCATAAAGAATAAACGCTTTTTCGCTGACGCGCGCAGCAAGAACCTTAAAATTCGGGACAACAGCCAGCTCAATAATGCCGGAAGCCGCTAATTTGGCTGTCTCAACCCGGCCATCCCAGTCCACGAGTGAGTTGCGCGGAATCTCGACGCGGACCCATGTCTGCTCTTTCGTATTAATGATCGTCACGCTGGCCATGCCGGTCACAGCGTCCGCTTCCTTATATTCATACTTATATTCATACTTCAAACCGTTGTACTCCAGGATCCTGCCAACCACGCCAACCGGGTCATCGCCCTGGACCAGGCGTTCACGAATCACTTTGTCAGAGCTGCCTTCAGAGCTGAAAAGATAAACCGGCGTCTTTTTGCCGTCCCGGTCCAGCTCCGCCAGCTCCACCACGTCGCCCGCCTGAACCGAACCGTCCTGGTTAATCGCCTTGACCGTTCCAAGCTTCATGAGCTTGTTGTCATAGGTATAAGTCGCGAAAAAGGTCTGTCCACCCGCATAGGAAAGGCTGATGGACGTAACGGTCTTTGCCGCGTCATCATAATGGAAGCCGATGTGGGTGTTCTGATCCATGTTCCAGTACTCGGAAGCCCGGCCTTTTTTACCGGTTTCAGGATCAAGCTTGTAGATCCAGACAACGCCGGCATTGAACAGGTCTTTAACGGAAACCGTATTGCGGACGTAATTATAAACAGTCTGTTCAATAAAAGTCGTGCCGGCTTCACCCGTAACCGCGATACCTTCACAGACAATACGGCCGAGATTGCCATTGACCTTGTCCGCCTCAAAACGCTGGAAACGGTCAACTTCACCTGAAATGCCGGATTCGGTGTGAATGGTGACAAGTTCCATCGTGCTGCTGCCGGCAATTTCCTTGTAGGAAAAATTGCGGATTTCAATTTTCTTGGGATCATCGGGGTTTGTAAAATCACCGATGCGATGGATCTTCGGCTGGCTTGCAGGGCCGCCGTCCTTGCGGTACTTCAGTTCATAGAAAGTTCCATTCGGATACTCGCGCCGCTCAATAACCCAGATGACCGTGGTTCCATCGCTCAAAATCTCGGTAACTTCCCTTTTCGTGATCGTGGGATTCGCATTCGGATCGGGAGCGAGAAGAGGATTCATTTGATCCCCGAGCGTGGATGAAGGCACAGGGGCTTGGGAGCCCTGGCCCTGGTCACTGCTGGTTGCGGAGGAGGTCGCCTTGGAAATTTCTTTTTCACTCAGGCTTGTTTCATTCCACTGACTGAAATCCTGGAGGTAGTGCCCTTCTTCGTGATCTTTGGAATCAAGACCGGCAAGATCTTTTTTATCGAGAGGATTTACTGCGGCCGCGGGCGCCTGAACGGGATTCGCGAAGACAGACTGCATTTCCGTTTGTGTCACAAGGAAAGTGACAATAAGAAATCCGCTGATAAAGCGGAGAATAAACGGCTTGCGTTCCTGGTGGCAATCAATCAGGCTCATATTTGAATGCTCTTCGTCTCCTTATCGATCGGAATGCGAATCCCCAAGCCCTGCTAACTGCAACTTCTTTAAACTTATTAAATCACTTTAATTGGATCACTGACAGAAGTGTACACGCGCCCCTATTCATTGTCAAACCGTTTTGAGCAACTTTGATCATATGATATATAACCCATTTATTATCAATAACTTACAAATATCATAAAAAGATAACGTGAGAAATCTCTCTATAGAGAAACTATTTTACTAACCTTTTTTAATCTCTAAAAAAAGATTGGCCCCTTAGGGTTTCCACTACCGGGTAATCAACGTATATCGGAAGACTGGAGCAAAAATTGAAGGATTTCTGAAAGAAATTTTGAAGGGGGTGTCCCCTGCTTTTTCTCAAACCACCGGATTCCAGGCTCCTTGCGGAACCATGTCAGCTGCCGTTTGGCAAAGCGGCGGGTATTTTGTTTGATCTCCGCCGGCAGATCGGTGAGCGGTGAATGGCTTTCAAGCGCACGCCGGATTTCCTTGTATCCAAGAGCCTGTGATGCTGTCGTGGAAATACGTCCTAAAAAAATCCTGCGCGCTTCCCGCACCCATCCGCGGCGGAACATCAAATCCACACGCGCCTCAATATCCGAATAAAGCGACGCGCGGTCTTTCATGATTCCAATGACAACGGTTTCAAAACCCAGGGCCGACAGCGGTTTGAAAAATCTGGGAGGCTTCCCGGTCTTGCCCGACTTTTTTTTGAGGTGCGCGATCTCAAGCGCGCGGATCACGCGGTGAATATTATTCGGTTCAACCTGGGCCGCCCGGTCAGGATTTTCTTTCTTGAGCATCTCGTAAAGAAACTCCCGGCCTTTTTCATCCGCCAGGCCCTGGAGTTTTTTTCTGAACGAGGGATCAGCGCCCGGACCTTCCTCAAATCCCTGCAGAAGGCTGCGTACATAAAGCCCGGTACCGCCCGCGATGACCGGCAATTTTCCACGCCGGCTGATATCGCGCACGGCCCTCACCGCGCTTTTATAGAACTTGTAGACGGAAAAGGATTGTGACGGGTCCAGAATATCAATGAGGTGGTGCCGGATTCTCTTCTGCTCCACCCGTGTGGGTTTGGCCGTGCCAATATCCATTCCCCGGTAGACCTGCATGGAATCCGCGGAAATGATCTCTCCATTGAGCTTGCGGGCAAGGGCCATGGCCACGGACGATTTCCCTGACGCCGTAGGGCCTACAATGAAAAGGACCCGGGGACAAGGCGCTGTTCGGGCCATATTACATGTATTCGGGATGTGAAATTCCGAGATGGCGGAGGCCGTTACGAAGCGCGATGCGCGCGCAGTCCGAAAGAAAAAGGCGCGCGTCGGTCAGGACCGTGTCATCTGTCACAATCCGGTGCTTGGCATAGAACTTATGAAAGCTGGCGGCCAGGTCCCGCAGATAATCGGCCAGGCGGTAAGGCTCCAGGGTTTCGCTGGCCTTGTCCAGCATCATGGGAAGCTCGCTGATGCGTTTGATCAAATCCTTTTCTTCATCCGTGACCAGCCGCGTAAGGTCGGCCTGAGGGTTAATCTTGCGCTCAGAGTACTTTAGAAGGCTGGCAATGCGCGCGTGGCCGTACTGAAGGTAAAACACAGGGTTTTCCTGCGATTTCTCTTTCGCGAGGTCGAGGTCAAAATCCAGATGGCTTTCAATCTTGCGCATGACAAAAAAACAGCGCGTGGCATCGGCCCCTACTTCCTGGACAAGTTCACGCAGCGTGACAAATTCCCCGGCGCGGGTGGACATGCGCACAGGCTCGCCTTTTCTGTAAAGAGTGGTCAGCTGCACGATACGGACATCGATCTGGTTCGCGTTATGTCCAAGCGCCTGGCACGCGGCCTTGAGACGGACAATATAGCCGTGGTGGTCCGGACCTAGAAAATTCACAAGCCAGTCAAAACCGCGGTTGAATTTTATGCGGTGATAGGCAATGTCCGGTGCCAGATAGGTATACTCGCCGGAAGATTTACGCACCACGCGGTCCTTGTCATCGCCAAAAGCCGTTGAGCGGAACCAGAGAGCGCCTTCCTGCTCAAACAAATGCCCCTCAGCTTTGAGGAAATCCAGGGTCTTTTCAACTTCGCGGTCCGTATAAAGCGAGCTTTCATTGAAATAGGAATCAAAACGCACGTCGATGGAATCCAGGTCTTCGCGGATCCCCTTCATAATGGTGTCCCCCGCGAATTTCCGGCAAAAATCCACGGCCTTTTCTTTAGGCTCGTTGATAAATCCGTCTCCCTTGGTCTCGCGGAGTTCTTTTGCCACATCAATCAGATACTCGCCCTGATAACCTTCCTCCGGCAGCGGCGTGTCCTTTCCAAGAAGCTGTCCGTAGCGGGCGTAAAGACTTGCGCCCAGTAAATTCATCTGCCGTCCGGCGTCGTTCAGATAATACTCCGCCTGGACCATGTGGCCCGTGGCCCGCAAAATTCGCACCAGGGCGTCACCCACCACAGCCTGGCGGCCATGCGCGATCGTCAAAGGACCGGTTGGGTTGGCACTGACAAACTCCAGCAGAACCTTGCGGCCCTTGCCCATTTGCGTCACGCCGAAAGTTTCATCCAGTTCGCGGACCTGGTGAAGGATCTGGGCAAGCGATCCTTTTGAGAGGTAAAAATTCAT
>CAZIQJ010000103.1:0-7946 GCA_964541285.1 uncultured bacterium
AATAAAAGGTTTCTTCATTTTTTTGCTCCTGCCGGCGCCTTATCATTAAGCGCGGCCACGCCAGGAAGGACGGTGCCTTCCAGGAATTCAAGCGAAGCGCCGCCGCCGGTTGAAACGTGCGACATTTTGGATTCAAGACCAAACTGCATAATGGCCGCGGCCGTGTCACCGCCGCCGATGATGGTGGTGGCTTTCATGCCGGCCATGAAATGAGCGATTTCGCGTGTCCCCTTGTCAAACGGAGGAACTTCAAAAAGTCCGAGAGGACCGTTCCAGACCACGGTTTTGGCCGTGGAAAGGATTTCCTTGAACTTCTTGATGGATTCAGGGCCGATGTCAAAACCCGACCAGCCATCCGGAATGTCTCCATCCACAACTTTGGTAGGAACGTTTTTTTCCATTTTTTCCGCGATGACGCGGTCTACCGGAAGAATGATAGGAACGCCTTTGGCCTTGGACTTTGCGAGCGCGTCTTTGGCAGCCTGTTCCCCGGCCGGATCAAATTTGGAATTGCCGATCTTGATGCCCATGATCTTGTAGAAGGTGTACGCCATGGCGCCGCCAATCAGGATCATGTCGGTTTTTTCAAGAAGGTTTGAGATGAGCTTGACCTTGTCCACGACCTTGGCGCCGCCGAGAATGGCGACAAAAGGACGGTCAGGATTGGAAATGGCCTTTGAAAAGTAGGTCACTTCCTTGTTAAGCAGGTATCCGCCGACGGCGGGCAGGTACTTGGCAACGCCCGCTGTGGAAGCGTGAGCGCGGTGCGCGGTGCCGAAAGCGTCATTGACATAAACTTCGCCGAGCTTGGCAAGTTTTTTGGAAAATTCAGCGTCATTCTTTTCTTCCTCGGCATGGAAGCGGAGGTTTTCAAGCATGACAATATCGCCATTCTTCATGGCCATGACTTTGGATTCAACATCCGCGCCGACGCAGTCAGAAAGAAGGTCGACTTTTTTACCCAGGAGCTTGGCAAGATGATCCGCCGCGGGCTTCAGGCTGTACTTGGCGCTGGGTTTGCCGTCCGGACGGCCCAGATGCGACATTAAAATGACGCGGGCGTCCTGCTTCAGGCAGTACTTTACGGTATCAAGGGATTTCACGATACGGGCATCGTCGGTGATGACGCCCTGCTCGTTCAGGGGAACATTGTAATCAACACGGATCAGGACTCTTTTGCCTTTAAGGTCAATATCTTCAATCGTTTGCTTGTTCATGGATCTCGCTCTCTTTTTAGGTGAAAAGGAAGCCGTATTATAGGGCTTTCCCCCTGTTTTTCCAATTAAATTTTAGCGGGCTGTATTCTAGGCCTGGAGATTGATCCAGACGGATTTGCGCTGGGTATAGAAGTCCAGAGAACCCGGACCTCCCTCACGAGCGTTTCCCGACATTTTATAGCCACCGAACGGCACCGCATGGTTCCCGGGGCCGAAGCAGTTGACCCAGACCGTTCCGGCTTTAAGCGCTCGCGCCGCCTGATGCGCTTTGGTGATGTCGCGGGTAAAAACAGCGGCCGCAAGGCCGTAAATGCTTTCATTGGCTTCACCCAGCGCCTGCTTAAAGTTTTTAAACGGCAGCATGGCCAGAACCGGCCCGAAGATTTCCTCCTGTGCCAGCTGCATGCTGTTGCGGACTTTGTCGAAGACGGTCGGGCCAATAAAATAGCCCTTGGAATTTTCTTTCATCTCGCGCCCGTCCAGGATCAGCTGCGCGCCTTCTTTTTCCCCTGTCTTGATGTATTTGAGGACTTTGTCCAGCTGTTCACGGGAAACCATAGCGCCCATGGTCGATGCGGGGTCCATGGGGTCGCCTGGCTGCCAGTTCTCCGCTTTTTTCAGTAAAAGTTTAGTGAAAGGCTCATGAATTTTTTCTTCGATAAACAGACGGGAGCCGGCGCAGCAGACTTCGCCCTGATTGAAGAAAATGCCTTCGCAGGCAAATTCCGCGGCTTTTTCAAGATCCGCGTCCGCGAACACCACGTTGGCAGACTTTCCGCCAAGTTCAAAAGAAAGGCGTTTTAACGTTCCAGCTGCGTTTTTCATGATTTCCTGGCCTGTCCGGTATTCGCCCGTGAAAGAAATGCCGTCCACTTCAGGATGTTTGACCAGTGCAGCGCCGGCAGTGGGGCCATACCCAGGCACAATATTCAGCACGCCGTCGGGAAGCCCGGCTTCGGCCGCGATCTCCGCCAGACGCAGCGCGGAAAGTGGCGTCTGTTCCGCGGGTTTCAGAACCACGGTGTTTCCCGCGGCAAGCGCGGGCGCGATTTTCTGCGCCGCCATCATGAGCGGAAAATTCCAGGGGGTGATCGCGCCGATGACGCCCAGCGGCTCGCGGAGCGTGTAACTGAAATACGCGGGATCCGCCGGGATGGTTTCTCCTGTGAGCTTGTCGCACCAGCCCGCGTAATATTCAAAGGCGGAAGCGGAAGCCGGAATATCGATCAGCCTGCTGTCTGTGATGGGTTTTCCGGAATCCCGGCTTTCAAGGACCGCAAGATTTTCAGCCTCTTTGCGGATCATGTCCGCTATTTTCCGGAGAATGCTCTCACGTTCGGCGGCCGTCATTTTTGGCCAGGGGCCGGACTCAAAGGCTTTGCGCGCGGCTTTTGCGGCCTGATCAATGTCGGCTTCGTCCCCTTCGGAAATATGACCCAGCACTTCTTCAGTTGCGGGATTCAGCGTGGCAAAAGTTTTTCCGGATTCCGAAGCCTGCCACTTTCCGTCAATCCAGAGGCGGGTATTGGGCATGGCGGCAAAAAGACTTTGAACAGGCTTTTTAGCGGTTTTCATGGGCGCGTCCTTTTTTTATTTTCAACAGCCGCGGTCAGGGCCGGAAGCAGTTCGGGATAGCGGAATTGAAAACCTGAACGCATGAGTTTGGCGGGCACAATGTTCGCGCCCTGAAGAAAAAGTTCAGACATTTCTCCCAGCAGTAATTTCAGGACAGGCGCGGGCACGGGTGCCCATGACGGGCGGCGCAGGACTTTTCCAAGCGTTTTGCAGAACTGGGCCATGGTGACGCCCTCAGGGGCCACGGCATTCACGGGTCCGGATAAATCGGTTTTCAGCAGCGCGTGGAGAATGATATTGATCAGGTCGTCGCGATGGATCCACGGGAAAAATTGTGTTCCCGGGCCGAGCGGGCCTCCCGCAAAAAACAGGAATGGAGGAATCATTTTGGCAAGCGCACCGCCTTCTTTTTCAAGGACCACGCCGATACGCAGAACGACTACGCGCACGCCAAGGTCTTCAGCCTTGAAGGCTGCGCTCTCCCACTGCCGGCACGTTTCCGCCAGAAAGCCTTTTCCTGCGGGCGCGGTTTCGCTGACGCGGTCCGTCTGATAGTCACCGTAGAAACCCGCGCCGGAAGCGTTAATCAGGAGCGCGGGCCTGCGTTGAGCTTTCTCAATGGCGTTGATGATCGCGGCCGTGGGTTTGATGCGGCTTTCCAGAATTTCTTTTTTGCGTTTTTCTGTCCATGGTTTGGTGGCGATGCCTTCCCCGCAGAGGTTGATGACCGCGTCCGCGCCGTCAAGAAACGCGCACCAGCTTCCGGGATTTTCGCCGTCCCACTGAGCGGACGTGACCATGGGGTTTTGGGATGCGGATGCCGGTCTGCGGGTAAGAAGAACAACCCGGTGACCCTGGCCTGCCAGCTCGCTGATCAGCCTGGCGCCAATAAAGCCGGTGCCCCCTGCCAGAACAATATTCATGAGTGGCCCAGATGATATGGAAGGCCGCGCAGAATCGACCACGCACGGTAAAGCTGTTCACCCGCGACTACCGCTGCGAGTTCATGAGGAAGTGTCAGTTTGCCGAAGCTCCAGCGCAGCTGGGGTTTGAAATTTTTGATCTGTTCGGAAGAAAATCCGTCGGAGCCGCCGATCAGGATATGAAGTGCGCGTGCGCCCTCGGTTTCGAGAGCTTCGACTTTTCGGGCAAGCTGTTCTGAGGAGAGTTCCATGGCGCCCTGATGGTTGTCACACATCCAGATGCGATGCGTGGAATCAAATCCCCGCTCCTGCGGAAGAGAAAGGCCGGATTCGCAGGGCGCGAATTTTTGAAGCCGGTCCGCGTACTCCTGAAAAAGAAGTTCCGCGGGTTTCAGCTTGAAAACTTTTTTACCGGGAGACTCCACCCAGCCGAAATGAAAGTAAACTCTCATGGGCCGGGTGGAGGTCCGGTGAAAAGTTAAACGCCGACTTTCTGGGGCATGCGGCTGGCAATATAATTCACCAGCTCAACGCAGCGGTTGGAATAGCCCCACTCGTTGTCGTACCAGGAAACGATCTTGAAGAAGCGCTTTTCGCCTTTCAGATTGTTCTGGAGCGTGGCCAGAGAATCGTAAATTGAGGAACGGCTGTCATGAATGAAGTCCGTGGAAACGACTTCTTCATTGGTGTAGCCCAGGTACCCCTTCAGGTAGGTCTGGGAAGCCTTCTTCATCAGCGCGTCAATTTCTTCGATGGACGTGTCTTTCGCGGCGCGAAAGGTCAGGTCGATCACGGAAACGTCCGGCGTGGGGATGCGGAACGACATGCCGGTCAGCTTGCCCTTGACCGCGGGAAGCACTTCCCCCACAGCCTTGGCCGCGCCGGTGGTCGACGGGATAATATTGACGGCCGCAGCACGTCCGCCGCGCCAGTCCTTTTTGGAAGGACCGTCCACGGTTTTCTGGGTCGCGGTATAAGAGTGGATCGTGGTCATGAGGCCGGTTTCAATCCCGATGCCCTCTTTCAGGAGCACATGAACGATCGGCGCCAGGCAGTTTGTGGTGCAGCTGGCGTTGGAAAGAATGTTGTGCTTCTCAGCGTCATACTCGCCTTCATTCACGCCCATGACGATGGTTTTGACATCGCCTTTCGCGGGAGCCGAGATAATGACTTTTTTCGCGCCGGCCTGAAGATGGCCCTGCGCTTTTTCGCTGTCGGTGAAAAGGCCGGTAGATTCAATGACCAGATCAACGCCCAGCGCCTTCCAGGGAAGTTCAGCCGGGTTGCGGGTCGCGGCCACGCACTTGACCTTCTGGCCGTTAACGACCAGGATGTCCGCTTCTTCCTTTGAGGCATCGCTTTTCGCGGTGGAAAGTTCGTGCTTGAATTTTCCGTGAATGGAATCGTACTTCAGCTGATACGCGAAATAATCCGCGTCCGTGGAAACGTCAACCACGGCAACGACGTCAATTTTTTTGCCAAGCAATCCCTGATCACAGATCGCCTGAAAAACCATGCGGCCGATGCGGCCAAAACCGTTAATACCGACTTTAATAGCCATCGAAACATCCTCCTTGGAAAATGCGAACTTGAAGTTGAAGTTTTGATTATAACGAACCGTGCGGGGCTGTCAAGGGCCTCAGCGGCGGATTAAAACCTTTTCATAAACCTGCCGGATTTCATCCGCCATCCTGCCTACGGTAAAGCTTTTCTGCGCCATTTCCCGGGCCGTATTGCCGATCCGCTGCGCTTCTTTCGGATTTTCAAGAAGGAATCGGACCGCACCCGCCAGCGGCTCCACTTGCTTGGGTTCGATCAATATTCCCGTGACATTGTTTTCAATCAGCGAGTTCAGCGCCCAGATGTTTGACACAATGACCGGCTTTCGGAAAGCCATGGCCTCGACAATGCTCAGGCCGAATCCTTCCCTCCAGATGGCAGGCAGAGCGAAAATATCCATGGCGGAAACCGGACGGCTGATGTCTTCCACGTTTCCGGTAAAGATAATATTTTTTTCAAGACCCAGTTCCGCGGTCAATTTTTTCAGATAACCTGCGTGGCGGCCGTCGCCCACGATCAGCGCGCGGATCGTGGGAAATGAGGGCTTGAGCATGGCCAGCGCGCGGATCAGGTATTCATGCCCCTTGTCTTCTACAATGCGGGCCACAATGCCCAGCACCGGGTCAGAAGCCGAGAAGCCGTAGGATTCTTTTGCCGCGTCTCCTGGCATTTCCGCGTGGCAGGCATCCAGGTCTTCGAAGTCCACGCCATTGTTGACCATGACGACGCGGTCCGGAGCAAGTTTGAAATCCTGCAAAAGATGGTCGGCCACTCCCTGGCTGATGGCGATGGTCTGGTGGCCCCAGAGCGGAAAAATTTTCCGGCCCAGGCGGCGTTTGTAATAACCGTGGCAGGTCGTGACCACCGGGGTCCCGAGAAAAACACGGGCGAAGCCGGCCATGACCTGCGTCACGCGCGTGTGTGCGTGGATAATATCGATTTTCTCTTCCCGGATGATTTTGAAAAGCGCGGGCAGGCTCAAATAAATTTTCGGACTGAGCTCGCTTTTGGTTTTGATGGGAAGCTCCAGGACCCTGGCGCCCTTTTCGCGAAAAAGTTCCGAGCAAGTTCCACCGCCGGAAAGAACGTAAGTTTCGATGCCCCTTTTTTTAAAATGCGGAACAAGCTTCAGGATATAGGTCGTGATGCCGCCGATATTCAGGTGGGTCGTAAGGTGAAGGACTCTCATGACTGCGCAGGCGCCGGGGGCGGTCCGGAAATTTCAAGGCGCGCGCCGGGTTCCAGTCTTTTCCCGCGTGCGAAATCCGCGGCCGCCATTTCATTCTTGCCCGCGGGCTTGACGCGTTCAAGTTTCAGAAGCCCGCATCCGGTCTGGACGCGCAGGGTGCCGTCCTTGGCGATTTCCATGATTTCACCGGGCTGCCCTTCTTTTGAAGGCACCGTGGGGTCAATTTTTGATTTCAGTACCTGGAGCGTGATGTCCTGGAACCTGGTGCTGGCGACCGGCCATTGCACCAGACCGCGTATCTGATTGTGAATTTTTTGAGCGCTGTCATTCCAGTTGATCCACGCGTCTTCCTTTTCAAGTTTTCTGGCGTAGCAGGACTGCGCGTCATTCTGGGGAGTCCGGGAAACCGTGCCGCCGTTTTTAAGTTTTTCAAGCAGGGCCTTCAGGACATCGTAGGACATGGCTTCGAGTTTCTTTGTCAGTTCAACGGCGTTCATGTCCGCGGGAAGCGGAAATTTTTCCTGCGCGAAAATATCTCCCGCGTCGAGCTTTGCCGTGACTTCCGCCAGGCTGAGCGCGGTGAATTCATCCCCGTTCAATATTGGCCACTGGATCGGTGCAGCGCCCCGGTACTTCGGGAGCAGTGAAGGATGCACATTAATGGAAAGTTTTTTTGGGAGCGCCAGCCAGCTGTCCGGAATCATCTTGCCGTAGGACGCCACCACAAAGTAGTCCGGCGCGGCGGCGCGGGCTTCGTCAAGCGCGGCAGGGTCTTTGAGCTTTTCCGGCGCCATGACAGGAATACGCTTTTCCTGGCAGAAAACCTTGACCGGTGTCGGCAGGTTTTTAAGTCCCCGCCCCTTTTGGGCATCAGGCGTGGTCACAACTTTTGAAACGGGAATACCGGAATCGATGCAGGCGCGCAAAGAGGCCAGGGACAATTCCGAGGAGCCGAAAAAGACGATGGCCACGGGTGAGTTTACAGGACCTGGTATTGGGCCAGAAGTTCCTGGCGTTTGTTGAAATCCACGCGGTCGATCAGAAGCAGGCCCGTGAGATGGTCCATTTCATGCTGGATGATCCGGGCGAAGAAGTCCTTGAGCTCGACGGTGTGTTCCTTGCCGGTGCGGTCCTGGTAGCGCAGCTTGATTTTTTTCGCGCGCGCGACTTCGCCGGTGATGCCCGGAAGGCTGAGGCAGCCTTCAAGGCCCAGTTCGCGGCCTGAAGATTCCAGAATCACGGGGTTCACGATGACAAACTCTTCCCCTTTTTTCACGGTAGGACACGCGATCAAAACCTGTTTGGAAACGCCGACCTGCGGGGCCGCAAGGCCGACTCCGTCTTCAACGTGCATGGTTTCAATCATGTCGTCGAAAAACTTCTGCTCTTTGGGGCCGAAATCCGTCAAAGGTTCGGCCTTGAGCTTCAAAACAGGGTCAGGATAGACACGTATTTTCAGGAGCGCCATGTAAAAATTATAAC
>CAZIQJ010000104.1:0-7904 GCA_964541285.1 uncultured bacterium
GCGGGGAGACATGAGTCTGATCGGCCCACGCCCTGAAATGCCCTTTATTGTTGAGAAATACGGACCGCTGGAGCGCGAGAGGTTGTTTGTGAAGCCCGGCATCACGGGGTTGTGGCAGATCAGCGAAGACCGCAAGCGGTATCTGATCCATGAAAACATGGATTATGATCTTTACTACGTGGAACACCTCGGCTTCAATCTTGATCTGGCCATTTTGATCAAAACCGCCTCTACGGTGATGCGCAGGATTTTTGAGAAGTCCTCAAAAAAAAGCTGACCCTCTTTTTACATTCCTCTGAAACAAGTCAGGCTAGGAGTGTTTTTTTTGCGGGGAGATCAGGCGAAAATACCCAGCCTGCGGCTGGATTTTTTCATGTTTGAGAACTCTGCCAGGACCCTTCCGTTTTTAGCCGGAGTCGGTTCCACCAGGCTGGCCTTGCGCCAGAACGGGTCGGCGTAGCTTAAAAGTTCATCGAGCGTTTCGAAGTCGACAGGAATGACTTTTTTGCCGTCAATCGCTCCGTAACGGCCTTTTTCCTTGAACACGCAGATGGAATGCGGCTTGCCGCCTCCGTACAGATTGATGATAAAGGAATTTTTTCCCTGGAGTTTCAGGATTTCGGAAGCAAACAGCGCGAAATCTTCGCAGTCGCCCTTCTGGGTCTGAAGAATCTCGGCGGGGGACTGCCAGTAATCCTCACGGCCAAACTGCCGCTGGTCTTTTTCAAACTGGAAATTCCGCCAGATATAAAAGGCGATGTCCTGCGGGGTTTTTAACTGCTCGGCAAGGTTTACAAAGGAGAGGTTCCGGACGAAGATCTGGGCGTCTGCTTGAGCTGTGAAAAGAATAAACAAAGCCAGCAAGCTTGCTGCAAAACGGCCCGTAGCCGCGATAGCTTTTTTAGTCTTCATGCCGAATCCTCTCCTTAGAAACCAGGAGGTTCTGATTCGGCCAAATCAAACTCTCAGATTTGGCAACCCAGCCATCCCCCGGCGCCTTTCAGCGCCGCTGGATCTGTGGCTTTGCGTCCCCGGATTGCTCCGGGTTTGCCTTTTTCAGAATCTCATTGCACTTCTAAATAAAACCTAACACATCATCAGGGGATGTCAAACGGAGCGATTAGAACCCCTCCCAAGGGGCATTAAAACCTAACTTTATATAACTAAACAGGTTAGGTGTTTTTTTATTAAGGGTTTCATTTGACTAAGGGGGGATGTCCTGTTAGGATAATCCCTTTCCAGGACAAAACTTATGAGCTTTCATCCTATCGAAGAGATTATTGAAGAGATCCGGGCCGGGGGAATGGTCATCATCACTGATGACGAATCCCGCGAAAATGAAGGAGACCTGGTGTTTGCGGCGCAGACCGTCAGCCCTGAAAAGGTCAACTTTATGATGAAGTACGGCCGCGGCCTGATCTGCACGCCGCTGACCGAAGAGCGGCTTGAAACCCTTCAGCTTAAGCAAATGAATACTGTTGCCCGCGACCTCATGGGCACTGCCTTTACGGTTTCCGTGGATGCCAGGCTTGGCATTTCAACCGGCATTTCCGCGCATGACCGTTCCCGCACCATTGAAGTGTTGGCCGATTCCAAGCGCGGCGCTTCCGACCTGGTTTCTCCCGGCCATATTTTTCCGCTTAAAGCAAAAAAAGGCGGCGTGCTGACCCGCGCGGGTCATACTGAAGCAGCCGTGGACCTTGCGCGTCTTGCGGGTTTTGAGCCCGCCGGCGTTATCTGCGAAATCATCAACGATGACGGAACCATGGCGCGGGCACAGGACCTGCAGGCTTTTTCCAAAAAGCATAATTTAAAAATGGGAACGATCAAGGATTTGATCGAATACCGCCGCCGTTTTGACCGGCTGGTAGAAAAAATAAGCGAAGCGAAAATTCCCACGGTTTTCGGAGAGTGGGCAGTCAAGCTATACCGCTCGCTTGTGGACGGCGCGGAGCATGTCGCGCTTGTCAAAGGTTCGATTCAGGAGAAGCCAACGCTCGTGCGTGTGCATTCCGAATGTTTCACGGGGGATATTCTCGGTTCCCTTCGCTGCGACTGCCAGCAGCAGCTGATCGCGTCCATGGAAGCTATTGAAAAAGAAGGCTCCGGCGTCATTTTGTATATGCGGCAGGAAGGCCGGGGGATCGGCCTTGCCAACAAACTCAAGGCCTACGCGCTTCAGGACAAGGGATATGACACCGTTGAAGCCAATCAGCAGCTGGGTTTCAAACCCGATCTTCGTGATTACGGGGTCGGCGCGCAGATCCTCAAGGATCTGGGGCTTTCCAAACTGCGGCTTATGACCAACAATCCCCGCAAAATTATCGGGCTGGAAGGCCACGGCCTGGAAGTTACGGACCGCGTTTCCATTTCTGCGCCCGCAGGTGTTTACAACGCCAAATATCTTAAGACCAAAAAAGACAAGCTCGGCCACATTCTGGATCTTTAGTCATGGCGACCATTCACCGGGGCCGTCTCGCGGCGAAAAACAAACGTTTCGCCATTGTTGTGGCGGAGTTCAACGAATTCATCACGCGCCGTTTGCTTGAAAGCGCCCTTGAAGGCCTGAAGCAGGGCGGAGCGGACCTGAAAAAAATCGAAGTGGTCTGGGTTCCTGGAGCGCTTGAAATTCCATTTTTCTGCAAAAAACTTGCCCTGAAAAAAAAGTTTGATGCTATCGTTGCGCTGGCGTGCGTCATCCGCGGTGAGACTTATCACTTTGAATGCGTGTCCGGCGAAGTTACCCGCGGCGTTTCGCAGGCCGCGCTTGAAACCGGAGTGCCGGTGGCTTCAGGCATTATCACGGCCGACAATCTTGAACAGGCCATTGACCGCGCGGGACTCAAGGCGGGAAACAAGGGAAAACAGGCGGCTCTGGCCGCTCTGGAGATTTCAGATTTGAGTCAGCGGCTGGGCAAGGCCTCAAAGGGCCGGAAAAAATCATGATTCGTAAAAGAACCCTGGCGCGGGAATGCGCCCTTCAGATCCTTTATCAGCATGAAATGAACCCGGCGGAACTGCGCCTGGTCGTGGAAGACTACTGGAAGCAGAACCCTGATTTCGAGGGGGAAGTCCGGGAATTCGCTGAACGTCTTGTGTACGGTACGACCGGGCATGTCGAGGAAATCGACGCGGTCCTCACTAAATTTGCGGAAAACTGGGATCTTGCGCGCATGGCCATTGTGGACCGCAACATCATGCGCTTTGCTACCTACGAACTTCTTTTCATGGAAGACATTCCGCCCAAAGTAACGATCAACGAGGCGGTCAATATTGCCAAGAAATTTTCCCAGGAAGAGTCCGGGAAATTCGTCAACGGCATCCTCGATAAAATCAATCACACCGAAAAACCCCGCTACGCGAAGCCTTCATGATCCTGTCTGAGCACGAACGCTGGATGCGCCGCGCGCTTCAGCTGGCGCGCAAAGGCCGTTTTGGAACCAGCCCCAATCCCATGGTCGGCGCCTGTGTTGTCCGCAAGGGGAAACTTGCGGGCAGCGGATATCACGCGCGTTATGGTTCTGACCACGCGGAGATCGCCGCGCTGCGGCAGGCGGGTTCAAAAGCCAGGGGCGCTTCACTCTATGTCACGCTGGAACCGTGTTCAAGCTGGGGAAAGACGCCGCCTTGTGTTTCCGCTGTCCTGAAATCCGGCGTGCGGGAAGTGATTATCGCATCCGAAGACCCCAACCCCGCGAACCGCGGGAAAGCTATTGCCGCCCTGCGCAAGGCCGGAGTGCGTGTGATTTCCGGAGTCCTTGAAAAGGAAGCCCGCGAGCTGAATGCGCCGTTTTTTAAATGGATCAAAACCGGCTTTCCTTATGTCACTTTGAAAATGGCGCAGTCCCTGGATGGAAAAATCGCTTCAACTTCCGGCAGGTCGCGCTGGATATCTTCTCCCGGAGCCAGAAACTTCGTGCATCTTCTGCGCGCGGAGCATGACGCGGTGCTGGTCGGTAAAAATACCCTGCTCGCGGACGATCCATTTCTCAACCCCCGTGTGCGCGTGCCGGGCCTGAACCCTGAAAAACCCTGGCGCATTGCCATGGACCCGGATTTTCGCGTCAAAGCCAATGCCCGTATTTTTAAAGGTCCGCAGGTCACGCTGCGCGTGATCTCGGAAAAAAATCTCCGCCGGAAAGCCGGAGAGAAAAAACAAACTTCCGCGCTTCTTCCGGTTCCTGAAATCAAAGGCAAGCTTGATTTAAAAACGCTTTGCCGTAGGCTGGGCGCGCTGGGTGTCTCAAAACTTCTGGTGGAGGGAGGCGGTGAAACCGCTTGGTCTTTTCTCCGCGCAGGTCTGGTGGACAGGGCTTTCTGGATCGTAGCGCCCAAAATTATCGGCGGCCGCGCGGCCAGGACTTCCGTGGAAGGGGAAGGTTTTGAAGACCCCAACCGTTCCCTTTTTCTTTCGAAGCCCAAAGTTTCAAAACTTGGAGACGACTGGCTTTTTGAATTTGTGCCGAAATACTGATTATGTTTACAGGAATCATTACCAATCAGGCTGTTGTCATGAAGAGAACGCCGAAAGGCGGTCAGGTCCGTTTTTCTTTCCGCTTTCTCAAGAAGGAAAAACGGAAGCCTGAACTGGGTGAAAGTATTGCGGTCAATGGCGTTTGCCTGACGGTCGCGGCATTCGCCAGCCAGGGCTTTGAAGCGGACGCGGTCCGCGAAACGCTTCAGGCCACCACGCTTTCCCGGCTGGAAAAAGGCTCGCGTGTTCATATTGAGCGGGCCCTGCGGTACGGCGACTCCATGGGCGGGCATTTTGTGACCGGCCATGTAGACGGTCAGGGGACCCTCAAAAAAGTTGAAAAACAGGGCAAAAACCGTGCTCTCTGGTTTGAAGCGCCTGCCACGCTTGCTTCTTATCTTGCTCCCAAAGGCTCCATTACCGTGGACGGGGTCAGCCTGACGATTCAGGAGGTGCGGGGCGCCCTTTTCAAACTGGCGATTGTACCGCATACTTTAAGAGAGACGGGTTTTGGAGTCCTGCGCCCGGGAGACAGGGTCAATCTGGAAGTGGACCTGGTGGCCCGTTATTTGAAGGCGCTTAAGGCGCCGGAAAAGCTGAAAGCAGGAGGCCGGCTCCGGATTCCCATCCTTAAAAAACAGGGGTTTTAGGTGCTGCAGATCCAGAATACCTATACCAACACAACGGGCCGTGCAAAGTTTGACCGCGTGGTCAGTGCCGCGGTCTGGCGCGAAGAGATTTTGCCCACGATCCAGAGAATCCTCGGCCCCTCTCCCAGACATGCTTTTGCCCGCGTCGGCGAATGGATTGTGGAGGCGCGCGGAGATGACGAACACGTTCATGATTTCTTCGTGCGCAACTGGAAGCCGGTCGAAGAGCAGAAAGCCGATGTCCAGGCCTGGTACATTGCGCGTTCCGGTCCGGATGAAATCCGCGCCCTGCTTGGCCTGCAGTCCGCCGGAGATTTATCAAATTACCGGCTGCTTGTTCTGGAAAGCCTGCAGGACCCCCGTTACCGCGCCACGCTTTGTGATCCCAAACTCAATCAAATGGATAAATTCTCCAAAGAGGAGCAGCTTGAAATCTGCCTCCAGGCGCCCGCGGTTATTTATTGCCCTGAGCTTGCCAGCTCGCTTTCCCTGAATACCAATTATTACGGACAGTTCAAATCCAAATGCGTGCTTGGGCCGCTGGAAGAAATTCTGGTGCGCAAGGCCAGGCTCAAGGACGGAAAAGTCCTGAATCCCGAAGACGTATGGGTTTCGCTTCACGCCAGCTGTGTGGAATATTCAACTCACAAAGCAGGCACAAAGACCGTGGTCATGATCGGCCCGACCGGGGGAGGGAAATCCACCCACGCCTACGGACTTATTTCAGCCAAAACCAAAAATCGTATGCATTCGGACGACTGGCTGTTTGTAAACGCGGGGACGCGCGAAGCTTTACGCGCGGAAGAAAACTTTTACATGAGAACGCCCATGGCCAGGATTTATCCCGAGCTGGGGCCGCTTTTTCTCAGCCACCCGCTTGAGAACCTTCCGGAGAACAAGATTGATTCCTTGAATGAGGAAATCCAGAAGCTGAAACAGCATCAGAGCACGCGCGTTTTGATGGACCCCAAAAAACTGGCGGGCGAGAACAGGCTGATTGACCGTTCTATCGTGACGGACCTTTTGATTATTAAACGTGATTATCAGGATGCTTCCGTGTTGCGCAGGATCACGCCCGATGAAATGATGACTATTTTGACCGAACGTGACAATGTCAGCCACTACATGCTTGGTAAAACCGATGAGCAGGGCCGGGAAATATTGCAGCAGAGGAGCACGGAAGTTTACTATAATCCGTATCTGTGCGTCTGTGAGGCCGCTGACTGCTCCAAAGAAAATTCGCTCGACGGGTTGCGTGCTGCGGTCCTGAAACACCTTGCGGGACAGCCCGGCCTTCAGGCGGCGCAGTTCAATGCGCGGCTTCCTGTACCGCAGGCCCAGTTCTGTCTGCGCCGGTATCTGGAAGGCGGCGTGGAGCGCGTGCAGGTTGAGAACAAGCGCGGAACCATGATCCTGGAATTCTGGGGAACTGACGGCTCGCGCGAATGGGTGGCGCTGGATTTCCGCGATCCGGAGCATGTGGAGCCGGAAGCATGGTCTGAGGGCGGGCTGGACAATTTCTGGAAGCGTTACGAAGCTTTGGGCGTGCGCAGTCTTTTCGGCGCCCAGTCATAAGGAGAAGTCATGAAGAAAAAAGTATCTGCCGTATTTTTGAGCGCCATGGTTCTTGTTTCCTGTTTTTATACTCCGGCTTACGCGGCGGGCGAAGGTACGGCCGGGGACAGCATGTCTTCAGTAGGGCGCAAGTTTGGCCGCGGTCTGGGCAATGTGCTCAGCAGCCCCGCGGAAATTCCCTGCACCATGACTTCTGAAATCAAGGACCGCGGCGCCGCCGCCGGAACTTTTACGGGCCTTGGCCTGGGCCTGACCTACATGGTCCGCCGCATTCTGGTGGGCGTGACCGAGGTCGGAACTTTCATGATTCCCATGGAAGCCACCATCCCGCGCGTCTGCAGCAGCGAACCTTTGCCCGCGGCCCAGTAACAGCATGCGCGTTATTTCCCTTTGCCCGTCCCTGACCGATATTTTTCTGCATATCGGGGAAGGCGAGCCTGCCGGCGTGACCGTTCATTGCGAACCCCAGCTTGATTCCGTGCGCGTGGGGTCTCCCAAGTCTGTTGATTTCAGCGCGATTGACAGTGTGCGGCCGGACCTGATCCTCGCGGACCAGAACGAGAACCGGCCTGAGGAAATCCGGGAGCTTCAGAAAAAATACAAGGTCATGACTTTTGACGTGCGTTCAGTGCAGGCCGTGCTTGAAGCGGTGTCCGCTCTGGGGCGCGCGCTTGAGCGCAATGAAGAAGCGCTGCGGCTGATTCAGGAAATCGGCGCGGCCGCGGATACGGTCAAGGAAAAGATCAAGGGCCTTGAGCCTTTGCCCGCGCAGATTCTTTTATGGAACACGCCTTTTTTGACCGTGAATTTTGACACCTACGCTTCCAGGATTGTGGAAGCTGCGGGCGGCACCAATGTTTTCCGCCAGGACCCGGTCCGGGAAATCCCAATCGAAATCGAAGACATGATTGACAAAGATCCGAAACTTCTGCTGCTTGCGTCCGACCCCTATCCTTTCAAGAAGCAGCATGTCAAAAAATTCCGCGAGTACCGCGTTTTTTCAAAGATCCCCATCGAGCTTGTCAGCGGCCATTATCTTTCCCGTTACGGCCCCATGACGGCCGAAGCCCTGTTGTTTTTTCAGCAGCTGATTGAAAAAGCCCGGGCTTTTGCGCCTGGACCTCCCGCATGAAAACCCGAAGCCTGATGGTCCTCGGGACTTCTTCGGGCGTGGGGAAATCTTTCGTGGCCGCGGCGTTCTGCCG
>CAZIQJ010000105.1:0-7883 GCA_964541285.1 uncultured bacterium
GGCGGACTTCATGCTGCGGAGGAAACATGTCCAGATACGCGCCGTAATTGATCAGTTTGAAACCGCGGCGCGGGGCCTCGACATTCGCGGTATAGGCCAGCACCCGGTCACCAAACGCCTTGTGATGTCCGTAAGTTTCGCCGTCCGTGGCCACGTGCACGAGCTGGGCGGAGTCCCGCTCCTTGTCCACCGCTTCCTCAAGCCTGCCCACAAAAAGCTTGGCATCAAAAAGAAGATTTTCAAAACCCATGGCCTGTGAAACAGGACCGTCATAAAAAAACAGGTCGATAAATTTTCCGGAACCGGTTTTTGAAAAAAAGCGGTAGGGCATCCTGGGATCGATCTGGCCGGAAGAAACGTCCTGCCAGTCTCCCCCGCCAAGAGAGCGCACGGCCTCCGCCTGATTGGGCGCGAGAATGCAGTAGCGCATCCCGAACGCGATCAGGACTTCAAGGGTTTCGCGGTTGCATCCGGTCTCAGGAAGCCAGATCGACTCGGGCTCACGGCCGAAACGGCGCCGGAAATCCTCAATTCCCCAGAAAACCTGGGTTTCCTTGTCCCTGCGCGAGGCCAGAGGCATGATCATGTGATTGTAGACCTGGGCAATGGCATTTCCATGCCCGGAAAATTTTTTCCGGCTGGCCTTGTCCGCTTCTAGGATCTTGGTATACGCCTCGGGATGCTTGCGCTCCATCCAGGAAAAAAGCGTAGGGCCGAAATTAAAACTGATTTCTTCGTAGTTGTTGGTAATGTCCAGGACCCTGCCCTTTTCATCCAGAACGCGGGCGCGGGCATTTGGAAGATAGCATTCCCGGTAAATTCTTTCATTCCAGTCGTGAAAAGGCTCCGCGCTTTCCTGGCGTTCGATTTCCTCGATCCAGGGATTTTCGCGCGGCGGCTGGTAAAAGTGCCCGTGAATACACAGGTAAAGGTCATTTTTCATGGCTGGAACCCATGATACTGAGAGTCGAAGCGGATAGCAAGTTTTGAAAGGATATGCCGGAAAAACCCGGACAAAAGGCCTTAAATACCGCGGATTTTTTGAATGACCGGGGGAAGCTCTTCAATCATGTCTCCGGCTGTCATGCCGGCTTCACCTTTTTTCTTCGCAGCCATGTCGCCCGCCAGACCGTGAAGATAAACCCCGAAACGCGCCGCGTCCCAAAGGCTCATGCCCTGCCCGGCCAGCGCGGCGATCACGCCGGTCAAAACATCCCCTGAGCCGCCTTTGGCCATACCAGGATTTCCCGTAGAGTTGACATAAACTTCACTTTCATCCGCAACCACGGTTTCATGCCCCTTGAGCACCAGGACAATACCGAACTTGCGCGCGATTTTGCGGGCTTTCTCAACGCGGTCTGCGGCACGGTCTGAAACTTTTATGCCAAAAGCGCGGAAAAATTCTCCCGGATGCGGCGTCAGCACCGCGCGGCCCCGGCAGGATTTTAAAATTTCCGCATGGCCCTGAAGGGCGTTGATACCGTCCGCGTCCAGAATCACGGGAAGAATGGTGTTTTTCAAAATTCCAAGCGCCCATTTTTGAGTTTCGCCATTTTGGGAAAGGCCGGGCCCCAGAGCCAGAATATCCTGGGTGTTCAAAAAATTCAGCGCGGGCTGAAGGGCCTTGAGAGAAAAGCCTCCCTGCTTCGTGGAAGGAAAGGAACGAACCATGATTTCAGCTTCACGCCTGGCCAAAACCGGCCAGACCGCTTCCGGAACTCCCAGCGTGACAAGGCCGGCTCCGGACCGAAGCGCTGAAACCGCGGCCAGATGCGCTGCGCCCGTCAGGCCTTTGGAGCCCGCCAGTACGCACACCCTGCCAAAGTCACCCTTGTGGGCATTTTTTTTCCTGGGTTTCCATTTACGGCGAATTTCTGAAGCGGGAGATTTTTTGTTCATCGGCACAGGCGTTTCATCTCGCGGACGGCAGTGCCCATCCCGACAAATAACGCCCGGCTGACGATCGAAAATCCGATATTGAGTTCGCGCATGTGCGGAATGGCCGCGACAGGCCTGACGTTTTTATAATCCAGGCCGTGGCCGGCATGGACTTTCAGGTCCAGCCCGTGCGCGAGCGCGCAGGCTTCACGAAGTTTTTTAAATTCCAGGGCGCGGGAGCGTCCTGATGTTTCCGCATATTTGCCGGTATGAAATTCCACCGCATCCGCGCCTGCTTGAAACGCCGTGACCACCTGCAGCGGGTCCGCGTTGATAAAAAGGCTGACTTCAATCTCTTTTGCGTGGAGTTTTTTAATGGCCTTCTTTAGCTCGCTTTTTTTTGCGTGCGCGTCCAGGCCGCCCTCGGTTGTGAGCTCCTGGCGTTTCTCCGGTACAATGCAGACTTTTTCCGGACGGAACTTCAGGGCAATGCCGACCATTTCACGGGTCAGCGCCATTTCCAAATTGATAGGAAGTTTCACGGCGCGTCGCACGGCGCCAAGATCGGAGTCCTGAATGTGACGGCGGTCTTCACGCAAATGCAGGGTCAGGCTGTCCGCGCCGCCCCTGCGGGCTTCCTGCGCGGCCTTTGCCAGGCTGGGAACAGAGCCTTTGCGGGCCTGACGCACAGTCGCGATATGGTCAATATTAACGCCGAGATGAGGCATATTACTTTTTGATGGAAACCTTGACTTCAACCTTGTCGGCTTTTAAAAGACTGCCGTCGGGAAGAATGAATTTAACAGGCAGCGTATGCTCCCCGGAATCCAGGCTGGAAGCATCGACATACGCGGTAATGTCCGCCGCGGTCAGGCCCTCAAACTGTTTGCTGGGGCCCTTAAAAAGCATGGAAACTTTTTCGGGCGTAACTTCCACGGTTTCCTTGCCTGCGGGTCTGAGCAGCCTTACGGGAATTTCATCGAATTTTTTCTCTTCAAAAGCTTCCTGAATGGGAATGTAAACATCGATCATGTCCTCGCTGAGGACTTTGACGTTGGGCGGAAGATCAAGATTCAGGTTCTTGCGAAAAGAGCGGACGCGGCCCACCAGATCGACTTTTTCGGTCTTGATGGATTTGAGCTTTTCAAGCTGACCCTTGGGGCCTTCCAGAAGCGCGGCATTGGGATTCAGCTGGATCTTGTCCTGGTTGATCCGGTAACCAAATGCCGGATCCCCTGAAAAATTCGGCTCAACCGGAACTTTCTGCACCACCAGTTCATCCAGCGTGACATCCAGCACCTGCGGCTCAATCTTGATGACGCGGATCTGCGGCGTTCTGAGCTTGATCTCTCCAGGCTCAATACGGAAAGAATAATCCCCGGCCTTTTTAACTTCGGCGCCGATTTCATGATACGCGTGAATGTCTTCAGACGTCAGGTCTGAGAGAAGCGCGCGCGGGGCCATAAACGTGACCTGCAGGGAGTGAGAAGACATTTTCAGAATGCTCATCTGCTCGTTCTTGACCTTGACCTGCACAGGCACGTAACGCGTGACTTCTATGCCCTCTTCGCTGGTAGCGTAATACCAGAGGCCGACGGCCAGAAAAAAAGAAACCAGCTTCAGTCCCCAGTTATGAGTCAAAATACGCATCAGGAGGATTCCTCCCTGCGGAACGCGCGCCAGCTGCGCTCAAAAATATCTTTCAGGTTTTTCTTGGGTTCCACGGGCTTGAAAAGGCTGGTCAGGATGCGTCGCAATTCTTCACCGTCACTGGCGCGGTTGAGCTTGCCGTAAACAGAAACGGAGATATTCCCGGTTTCCTCGGAAACCACAACGCACACCGCGTCACTGTCTTCCGTCAGGCCCATGGCAGCCCGGTGGCGCGTACCGAGCGAACGGGCAATGTCCATGTTCTGGCTGAGCGGAAAAAGAGAGCCGCAAGCCGCAATGCGGTCGCCTTGAATGATCAAACCGCCGTCATGCGTCGGCGTATTCTGGCTGAAGAGCGTAATCAAAAGCTCGGTGCTCATTTTAGCGTCAAGCAGGATGCCGGTTTCAATGTAGTTCTTCAGGCCGACTTCCCTCTCAATGGCAATCAGGCCCCCGACCTTGTTACGGGCCATATGCTCACAGGCCTGAACCAGCTCGTCCAGGGTCCCGCCCTTCTTGAAGATGCCGCCGGCCAGGGTATTTTGCCCGACACGGGCAAGGCCGCGGCGCAGCTCAGGCTGGAAAATAATCAGGAAGGCCACGACACCGACCGCGAAAAGCTTGGTCAGCACCCAGTTGATGCTTTGCAGCTCCAGGTACTTGGCAATGTTGAAGATAACGGCCAGCACGATCAGCCCGACCAGCACCTGAATGGCGCGGGTCCCCTCCAGAAAGCGGATCATATAGTAGACCAGCGTCCAGATGAACAGGATTTCCAGCACGGGCCGCCAGGAAATGGCCAGAATTTCGAAAAAGTTAATTATTTCCCGAACAGGGTGAAGAAAAGCGTTAAAAGAAGGCTCAGGACAATTGAAGTCGTGAGCGGGAAATAAAAAGTGAAATTCCCCTTACGGACGTACAAGTCTCCGGGCAGCCGGCCCAGGCCCGTCTTTCCAAGAAGCCCGAAAGCAAGGCCCGCCGCGATCAGAATGACTCCAAAAAAAATAAGCGTTTTGGCGAAATCATTCATGGTTCAAGACCCGGTTTGAATTTTGTTTATGATAACACAGAGTAACTTGGACGGGCAACCCCGGGATAAATTCAAACGCGGGAAGACCGCTGAAATTTGAGTCCCGCAGCCTCAAAAGAGCGTTGAGGACTGGGGAGGTTTCCGGTTGAAATGCTCGTAAGCGAGTTTTGTCAGCACGCGGCCGGAAGAAGTACGCTTCAAAAATCCGCGCTGAATCAGGTAAGGTTCGTAGATTTCTTCGATGGTTTCCGCGTCTTCCCCCACGCCAACCGCGAGGTTTGAAACACCGACCGGACCGCCCTGACATTCGTTCATCAGGTATTCAAGAATTCTTTTGTCCATGCGGTCGAGGCCTTTGTGGTCCACTTCAAGCATCTGCAGGGCAAGGTCTGCTATCTGAGCCGTAATTTTTCCATCAGCCTTGACCTCGGCATAGTCCCGGACGCGGCGAAGCAGGCGGTTGGCCACGCGGGGCGTGCCGCGCGAACGCTTGGCGATTTCATCCGCGCCCGCGGCATCCGTATCCACTTTCAGGATACGCGAAGAACGGGCAATGACAGAGCTCAGTTCACTGTCGTCATAGTAGTTGAGATGCTCCACAATGCCAAAACGGGAGCGGAGCGCCGCGGTCAGAAGCCCGCTGCGCGTCGTGGCGCCGATCAGCGTAAACGGAGGCACGTTGATTTTAACAGAACGCGCGTTAGGCCCTTTGTCGAGCATGATATCGATGGAGAAATCCTCCATGGCCGGATAAAGATACTCTTCGACTACATGGGAAATGCGGTGGATTTCATCGATAAAAAGGACATCGCCCTCTTCCAGATTGGTCAGAACGCCGGCAAGGTCCCCCGCCCGTTCCAGCACCGGCCCGGAAGTCGTGCGGATATTGGCGCCCATTTCTTTAGCCATAATATGGGCAAGCGTGGTTTTTCCAAGTCCGGGAGGACCGAAAAAAAGCGTGTGGTCGAGAGGCTCACGGCGCTGCCTCGCGGCTTCAATAAAGATTTTCAGGTTCTGGCGCAGTTTCTGCTGGCCAATGAATTCCTCAATTGAAGCGGGACGAAGCGCGAGTTCCCAGGTTTCATCTTCAGGGACTTTTCCCTGCGCAATGACTCTCTCTTCTTCCACTCTGGGATCAGCCTTTCAGAGAAAAGCGGTTAACGCGGTGTGAGTCATCGACAAACCGGCGCATTTCCCTGTCATCGGAAAGGTCTTCGATGAAATCATTAAGCGCTTCCTGCACCTGCGCCTCGATTTCAACAAAGCGCACGCTCAGGTAGTACACCGGCGCGTTGGGAGAGCGGCGGACACGAACAACACGGCCCAGGGCCGTGACCGTTTCCTCAATGGGAGGAAACCAGATACTGACACGTACAAGCGCGTCTTCCGGAAAAAAATGCTCGGACCAGAAACGCACACCGCCCGCGCTGATGTCCTTGAGATTGGAAATGTACGGCTCGTTCTGCGTGTGCTGCTGCGCGTCTTCAAACTTGATCAGGTACGGAACCCTCAGTCTCTTGAAACGCCTGGAATTGCTGGCCTTGTATTTTTTCATTGAATCCTCCTTTAAACGTAACGCAAAGATGTCCGGATCAGGTCCGGCAGAGAAACTTTCCCGCCATCAAACTGCTTGAGCGCCTTCTGCACCGCTTCCTGGGCGCTCTGCTTCTTGTAGCCCAGCTCAATGAGCGCGCGCAGGGAATCTTCCGCAACAGGAGAATCCGTTTTACTTCCCGCTGCCGCGCCGCTCATTCTGTCTTCCACCACTATTTTCTCACGAAGCTCAACGACCATGCGCTCCGCGGTCTTGCGGCCGATGCCGGAAACTCCGGTCAGCACCACAAGGTTGCCGTCAATGATCGCGCGTTTCAGGTCAGGAATCGGAATACCCGAAAGCGCGGCAAGCGCGGTCTTGGGCCCGATGCCTGAAACTGAAATCAATGAGCGGAAAAGCTGCCGTTCCTCCTCCGTCAAAAAACCGTACAGAGAATGTGCGTCTTCCCGCACCACGAAATGCGTCCACAGCCGGACATTTGACCCAACCGCAGGAAGGGCGCTGAAAGTTGAAACCGGAATCTGAAGCTGATAACCGATGCCGCCGACTTCAAGCACCAGCGCGGTCGCGGTTTTCTCAGCCAGGACTCCCTGAATATATTGATACATGCTAGATTTTTACCATTTGTTTTTCCAGGATATTTCTTCCGCAGTGAAAGTGGCAGATCGCGATGGCGAGCGCGTCGGCACCGTCTTCCTGGGGAAGTTCCCGGAGATTTAAAAGAACTTTGACCATGTGCTGGACCTGGTCTTTTGTAGCGCGGCCGTTTCCAGAGACCGACTGCTTGACGCGCGCCGGAGGGTATTCTACCACGGACAAACTTTCTTCGGAAGCCGCAAGCATGGCGCAGGCCCGGGCCTCCCCGATTTTGACCATGGCCTGCACGTCCTTGCCAAAGAAAACGCTTTCCAGGGCAAGGACATCGGGCTTGTATTCGCGGATCAGGGCCTTGAGGGAATGGTAAATATGCTGAAGGCGGGCAGGAAGCGCGGACTTGGCGTTCGGCTTGACCACCTCAAAATGGACCAGCTTGTAGGAAGACCCCTGTGACTCAATGATGCCTGCGCCTGTGCGCAGAGTTCCCGGATCGACTCCGAGAATCCGCATCAGCCAATCTCCTTCATGACTTCGTCAGGGATGTCGCAGTTGAAATAAACGTTCTGGACGTCATCGTGATCTTCCAGCGCGTCGATCAGCTGAAGCACACCGCGCGCGCCGGCCGCGTCCACCGGCGTCTGATTCTTGGGAATCATGGTCATTTTAGCGGACTCCATCGGAATCTTGGCTTTTTCAATGGCCTGCTTCACGGCTTCAAAATCCGCAGGGCCGGTAGTAATTTCAAAGTGATCCCCGCTCAACGCGAGGTCTTCAGCTCCCGCGCCAATGGCGATTTCCATCAAAGCGTCTTCAGTAGTCTTGTCCTTGGAAATAACGATCAAACCTTTTTTCTCAAAAATCCAGGCCACGGAACCCGCGCCGGCCATATTGCCGTTGTTTTTGGTGAAAATACTGCGGATTTCAGCGGAACTCCTGTTTTTATTGTCCGTCAGGCAATGCGCCAGTACCGCGACGCCCTGCGGGCCGCAACCTTCGTAAGTGACTTCATCATAAGTCACGCCTTCAAGATCGCCAAGACCCCGCTTAATGGCGCGTTCAATGTTATCTTTCGGCATGTTTTCACGCTTACAAGTAGCGATCACACCACGTAGGGTCGGGTTATTTTCGGGTTCCGGACCACCTGCTTTTACAGCTATAGCGATTTGTTTACCC
>CAZIQJ010000106.1:0-7877 GCA_964541285.1 uncultured bacterium
CAACCGCATCCTGACCGAAGTCAGGCAGCGGGGAGACTTTGCCCTGCGCCGCTACACCCGGGAGTTCGACGGTCTCGACCTCGCGCTTAAAAAAATTCGCGTCTCCCAGGGCGACATCAACCGCGCTTTTGAAAAAATCCAGGTCCAGTTCGTTCCCATCCTCAAGCAGATCATGGAGAACGTGAAGGAATACTACGAAAAGGACCTGAGGTCTTCCTTTGAAATCCTGGGAAAAGACGGCGTGCATCTGGCCAAAAATTACCAGCCGATCGAACGCGTCGGCGTTTACGTACCCGGCGGCACCGCGCCCCTGGTCTCAACTGTTTATATGTGCGTCATTCCCGCCAAGCTCGCGGGCGTTAAGGAAATCGTGCTTTGCACACCGCCTCAGAGAGAAACGGGAGAAATTGATCCGCACATCCTGGCTGTGGCCAATCTTCTTGAAGTCAATGAAATCTACCGCATCGGCGGCGCGCAGGCCATCGGCGCCATGGCATTCGGGACCCGCACCGTGAAAAAAGTGGATAAAATCGTCGGGCCCGGAAACCAGTACGTGGCTGAGGCCAAACGCCAGGTTTACGGCTTTGTGGACATTGACATGGTGGCAGGCCCCAGCGAAGTTGCCATTATCGCGGACGCTTCCGCGGACCCGGATTATGTCACCTGCGATCTTCTGGCCCAGGCCGAACACCATGGCGGAACCGATTTCCTGATTACACCTTCCAAAAAACTGATTGAAGCACTGCGCAAGCGCGTGGACAGCGGCGTCATCATCCAGGTTAAATCACTGGCAGAAGCCTGTGAAGTGGCGAATGAAATCGCGCCTGAGCACCTTGAAATCCTGACCGAAGAACCCGAGAAGCTGGTACCCCAGATCAAAAACGCAGGCGCTATTTTCGTGGGGCCTTATTCTCCGGCCGTGGTGGGTGACTATATCGCCGGCCCCAGCCACGTCCTGCCCACGGGCGGAACCGCGCGGTATTTTTCTCCTCTTTCAGCGTCGACTTTTATTAAAAGCACGCAGGTCATTTCCTACACGCGTGAAGCGCTGGCGAAATCCCGCGAACACGTACAGAAACTGACCGAGATGGAAGGCCTCGTTCTGCACCGTATTTCACTCGAGGCCCGTTTCGTTGAGAAAACCAAGCCGGCAGCGGAAGAAAAACCTTCCGAAGCCAAAATTTAAGCGAGGAATTTTTATGGCCAAAGCGGCACGCAAGGCATCCGTCAAGCGCACCACGTCGGAAACCGACATCAAGATCAATTTGAACGTCGATGGACACGGCAAATCTTCCATCAGCACAGGAATGCCTTTTCTTGATCACATGCTGACTCTGCTGGCCAAGCACGGCCTCTTTGATCTTGAAGTCAAAGCCAAGGGCGACCTTCACGTGGATATCCACCACACCAATGAAGACGTGGGCATCACGCTTGGTCAGGCGCTCTCCAAGGCGCTGGGCAAGAAAACAGGCATCCGCCGTTACGGTTTTTCAAGCGTTCCCATGGATGAAGTCCTGGTCCGGGTCACGCTGGATATTTCCGGCCGGCCGTCCATTTTTGTTCACAAGGCCAAAGGTGTGAAATTCTCACGCCTGGAAAACTATTCATTCCATGACGCCTGCGAAATGCTGAAATCTTTTTGCCAGCACGCCGGAATCAACCTGCACATCGAAGTCCTGGCAGGGCACGATTCCCACCATATTATCGAAGGCGTGTTCAAGGCTGCCGCCAAGGCTCTGGATGTCGCGACTCAGGTTGATCCTCGCGTCAAAGGAGTTCCTTCCACCAAGGGGTCGCTTTGATCGTCGTCGTTGACTACGGCATGGGGAATCTGAGAAGCGTCTCCAAAGCCCTCGAGTTTCTCGGCGCAAAAGTCAAAATCAGCGGTTCTCCTGAAGATATCCGGACGGCTGACAAGCTTGTTCTGCCCGGCGTCGGCGCTTTCGGCGACGCAGCCCAGGAACTGAAAACCCAGGGCCTGATGGATCCCATCCGCGAATTCATCCGCCAGAAAAAATTCTTTCTCGGCATCTGCCTTGGCCTCCAGCTTTTGTTTAAAAAAAGCGAGGAATCGCCCGAAGCCGAAGGCCTGGACGTGTTCAAGGGAAGCGTGCGGGCGTTCCGTTCCAAAAGCGTCAAGATCCCGCACATGGGATGGAACAACGTCAAAATCCAGAACCCGTCGCCTGTGCTTAAAGGAATTCCTGACTCCAGTTCTTTTTATTTTGTTCACAGTTTTTATGCTGTGCCCGAAGACCCGAAGCTGACTGCAGGCGCCTGCACCTACGGAGAGGAAACCTTCACGGCCGTGCTGGGCACAGAAACCGCTTTTGCCACGCAGTTCCATCCTGAAAAAAGCCAGAAGGCGGGCCTGACGCTTCTGAAAAATTTTACCGGGCTTTAAAATGACCATTTATCCTGCCATTGACCTGTGTGAAGGAAAAGCCGTGCGCCTCACCAAAGGTGATTTCGCGCAGAAAACCGTTTACTCTGATTTCCCGGAGCAGATCGCGGAAGCGTTTGAAAGCGCGGGCGCGTCCTGGATCCATGTCGTGGACCTGGAAGGCGCGAAAACCGGGGTGTTCAAAAATCTGAAAAGCGTGGCAGCCATCCGCAAAAAAGTGAAATGTAAAATCCAGTTTGGCGGGGGCGTCCGCAGCCTTGAGGCCATTGAGGCCGCGCTGCAGGCAGGCGCCTCGCGCGTGGTGCTGGGCACCAAGGCCCTGGACGGGGATTTCTTTAAAAAAGCTCTGGAAAAACGCGGCCCGCAGATTGCCGTGGGGATGGACGTGCGCGACAACAAGGTACAGACACAGGGATGGCTGCAGGGTTCGGACGTAAACATGGAAGACGCTGTCAAAATGTTCAATGAAAACAGTGTTGAAACGCTGATTTATACCGATATTCAAAGAGACGGAATGCTTAGAGGTCCCAATTTTGATCGCCTGAGGGACCTTCTGGGCATGTCGCGTTCCCGGATCATTCTTTCCGGCGGTATCGGCGAAATCAGCGATATCCGCCAGACAGGGGAAATCCGGGCTTCCAACTTTGAAGGAGTCATCGTGGGCAAAGCCCTTTACGAAAAAAAATTCACTCTTCAGGACGCTCTGAAAGCCGTGGCCGCAAAATGATGCCGCTGATCAAGCCCTACATCGACAGCATTCTGGCTGAACGCAGCTGGTCGTGGTCCATCCTGGCGCTGCTTTATATCTTTGCCGCGCTTTTTATCCGCGGATGGTTCATGAACCCGCTTTTCTGGAAAGCCAAACAGCTGGACCGGAATGTTTTCAGCGCCATCAAGGCGGCTTATCTGAAGCGCTCTTTCTGGGGCTGGCTTTTGTTTTTCATGCCGCTCGTCCTTTTCGTTCTTTTCTGGCAAAACAACCTTCCTGAAAAATTCAATCAGCAGTTCGTGGTTGCCGCGGGCGCAGGCAGCCTGATTCTATCCATCATTTTTCATCTCCAGGCTTTCGGCGCCGGAGCGGTCTCCGTTTTTAAGAAGCACAGCGATCAAGTCAAAGAAAAAAGCCTCTACTAATGCTGGCAAAACGCATCATTCCATGCCTTGACGTCAAGGACGGCAGGGTCGTCAAGGGAATCCAGTTTCTCAATCTCCAGGACGCGGGCGATCCGGTTTCCTGCGCGCGGGCTTACGACGCGCAGAACGCCGACGAGCTGGTCTTTCTGGATATCAATGCCTCGCACGAAAACCGCAAGACCATGCTTTCAGTTGTGGAGCAGGTTGCGGAATCCGTTTACATTCCCTTTACCGTGGGCGGCGGTATTTCAACCGTGGCTGATATTCGCGAACTTTTAAAAGCCGGCTGCGACAAAGTCTCGATCAACACCTCCGCCATCAAACGCCCGGACTTTATCAACGAGGCTTCGAAACGTTTCGGCGCGCAATGCATTGTGCTGGCCATTGACGCGCGCAGAGAAGCGGACGGACACTGGCAGGTTTACACGCACGGCGGACGCAATCCCGCGGGTCTGGACGCGGTGGCCTGGGCAAAAGAGGGAGAAAAGCGGGGAGCCGGAGAAATCCTTTTAACCAGCATGGACCGTGACGGCACCAAAAAAGGCTATGACCTGGAGCTGCTTCGCGCCATCTCAAGAGCCGTGCGTATTCCTGTGATTGCTTCAGGCGGCGCCGGAACCCTGGAGCATTTCTACCAGGCCTTCAGCGAAGGGGAAGCGGACGCTTGCCTGGCGGCTTCCTTATTTCACTTCGGCGAGCTCAAAATCGCTGACACCAAAAAATACCTCTCAGAAAAAGGCATTCCCGTCCGTTCAGCGCTCTAAAGTGTAACCCATTGACACACTTAAGGCTTAAAGGCATAATGTTTCTCTGCCTTTCTGTTTTAATTTTTACTATAAACTGCCTCTAAATAAGGAGTTAGATATGAACGCTGCCGATTATAAATACAACCAGCAAGGATTGATTCCTGCCATTATCCAGGACGCGGACAGCGGAGAGGTCTTGATGCTCGCGTATATGGACAAAACCGCTTTTGAACGCACCCTCAAAGAGAAGAAAACAGTTTTTTATTCGCGCTCACGTAATCAGTACTGGGTCAAAGGCGAAAGCTCTGGCCACATCCAGGAAGTCAAGCAGGTCCTGACAGACTGCGACGTTGACACTATTTTAATCCGCGTCAAGCAGACGGGCGGCGCATGCCACCTCGGCTACCGCAGCTGCTTTGTCCACGAGCTGAACGAAAACGCGGACATTGCCCGCGTGACGCAGGAAAAAGTTTTTGATCCTGAAAAAACCTACAAGAAATAGCCTTATGGAACAGGGCTTTCAATCCTTCAAGAAGCTGGCAAGAAAAGGGAATCTGGCTGCGGTATTCCGCACCATTCCAGCCGACCTTGAGACGCCGGTTTCCTGCTTTCTGAAGCTGGCGGATTCAAAGCCCTACGCCTTTCTGCTGGAGTCCGCGGAACAAGGGGAAAAAACAGGGCGCTACTCCTTCATCGGCCTCGATCCGGCCGAAGTCCTGACTTCCAGGGACGGGGAAATCCATTCGCATACCGGCCGCAAAACAAAGCGGATTTCAGCCTCCGAGCACCTGACTGAAATCCTGGAAAGCCGCCTGAAAAATTTCACGCTGGCCAACCCCGAAGACCTGCCGGATTTCTGCGGCGGTTTTGTCGGCTACCTGGCTTATGAAAATGTGGAGAACTTTGAAAATATCCAGTTGACTCCGCGCAGAGGGCCTGAAGTTCCCGAAGGCGTTTTCTTCCTTGTCCGCGACTTCGTGGTCTTTGACCATTTCCGCAAAACACTTTCCATTGTGACCCTGGCCGACACTTCCAGAAAAACGGACCTTAAAAAATCTTTCCGTGAAGCGGAACTGAAGCTTAAGGCGGCCATCGCGAAACTTGAAAAACCGCTGCGCGTTCCGCAGGCCTCAAAAAAACCCAAGCCCGTGACTCCGGTTTCTAATGTCACTCCAAAAGAATTTTACGCCAAGGTCCAGAAGATCAAGGAATACATCCGGGCCGGGGACTGCATACAGGTCGTGCTGTCGCAGCGTTTCAGCTTTCCGGGCACAAGCGATGATTTCCGGATTTACCGCTCGCTGCGCTCTATCAACCCTTCACCTTACATGTTTTACTTTCGCGCCGGAGATTTCCGGCTGATCGGATCCTCTCCGGAGATGCTGGTCAGAAAAACCGGCTCGACCGCGGAGCTGCGCCCCATCGCGGGCACAAGACCGCGCGGCAAAACTTCGCGTGAAGACCTGAAGCTTGAAGAAAACCTTAAAGCTTCGAAAAAAGAAATGGCGGAACACCTGATGCTGGTTGATCTGGGCCGCAATGACCTGGGCCGCGTCTGCGAGTTTAACACCGTGCGGGTCAAAAATTTCGCGCGTGTGGAACGATACTCGCACGTCATGCACCTTGTCAGCGATGTTACCGGAAAGCTCCAGAAGGGGAAGAACTCCTTTGACCTCCTGCGCGCGACCTTCCCTGCGGGCACGGTCAGCGGCGCACCCAAAATCCGGGCCATGCAGATCATCAACGAGCTGGAGCCTGAACGCCGCGGGCCTTACGCGGGATGCCTGGGCTATTTCAGTTTTAATCACAACATGGACATGTGCATCACCATCCGCACGCTGGTGCTTGACGGTAAAAAGATTTATCTTCAGGCCGGCGCGGGAATTGTGAAAGATTCGTCGCCCAAAAAGGAATTTCAGGAAACGGTCAACAAGGCCAAAGCGCTTTTCAAGGCAATCTCTTCACAGGGGGCTTCCTGATGCTGCTGATGATCGATAATTACGATTCTTTCACCTATAACATCGTGCAGTATTTCGGCGAGTTAAAAGCCAACCCCGTGGTTTACCGGAATGACCAGATCTCGCTGGAAAAAATCAAAAAACTGAAACCTGCGCAGATTGTGATCTCGCCCGGCCCCTGCACGCCGCATGAAGCCGGAATTTCGAATGAAGTCATCCTGAATTTCGCGGGGAAAATTCCTATTCTGGGTGTCTGCCTTGGCCACCAGTGCATCGGCCATGTATTTGGCGGAAAAGTCATACGCGCCAGGCAGATCATGCACGGCAAGACTTCCGAGATTTATCATGACGGCAAAGGCCTGTTTCAGACCCTGCCCAAGCCTTTCACCGCCACGCGCTATCACTCATTGCTGGTTGAAAATAAAAGCCTTCCCAAAGATCTGGAAGTCACGGCCTGGACGAAGCAGAATGAAATCATGGGTTTGCGCCACAAGCGTCTGCCGGTCTGGGGCGTGCAGTTTCATCCGGAATCCATCTTGACCCAGGGCGGCATGACAATCCTTAAAAACTTCCTGAAACTCTCCAGGAAGGCCTGAAATGCAATTTTCAGAAGCCGCCGCCAGACTTGTAACGGGAAAATCCCTGAAGCAGGACGAATCCAGAAAAGTTTTTTCCCGGATTTTTCAGGGAGACCTGTCCGAACAGAAAGTTAAAACTCTTCTGGCTCTCCTGGCCGCGAAGGGGGAGACCGCTGAGGAAGTTTATGGGTGCCTTCAGGCGCTGCGGATGCATGAGCCCTCCGGAAAAACCGGAATTTCAGGATTGACGGATACCTGCGGAACCGGAGGAGACAAAAGCTATTCTTTGAACATCTCCACGCTCGCGGCGCTTGCCGCGGCAGGAGCAGGCTGCAGGATAGCAAAACACGGTAACCGGGCATTTTCTTCTAAATGTGGAAGCTCTGACCTTCTCGAAGCTTTTGGGTTTAACGTCAAGACCTCCAGAAATTCCATGCTTCGATCTATCCGTAAAAACCGGATCGGCTATTTTCATGCGCCGGCTCATCATCCCGCGCTGGCGCGATTCCAGCAAATCCGCAGGCAGTTGGGCATTAAAACGCTCTTCAACCTGCTTGGACCTCTGGCCAACCCTCTGGATATTGACGCGCAGCTGGTGGGGGTATCAAGCGCCAGGGCTTTTAATCTGTATGTTTCCATCATGAAAAAATCCGCCAAACGCGCGCTGGTCATTTACGGAGACGGCCTGGACGAAATCTCCTGTTCTTCGCCCACGCTGGCTGCGTGGATTGAAAAAGGCAAGGCGCGTATTTTTGAAATCGATTATAAAAAAGCCGGCCTTCGAACCGCGAAACCTTCCGCGCTGAAAAGCATGTCTTTGAAAGACAGCAAGCGCCGCTGTGAAAAAATCCTTCGCGGCCGTGAAAAAGGTCCTGTTCTCGATGTGGTGCTGATTAATGCCGGGGCCGCTCTCTGGATCGCCGGCCAGGCCCGCACGCTGGGTCAGGGGATTGAACTGGCGCGAAAATCCATTCAAGCCGGAAAGGCGTATCAGGCTTTAAAAGGCCTGGTCGCGGAGTCCAGAAAATGATCCTCAACGATATTCTGATCCAGAAAA
>CAZIQJ010000107.1:0-7842 GCA_964541285.1 uncultured bacterium
TCAAGGATCAGCTCAACCGCATGCTTTCAAAGCACACGGGCCAGCCGCTTGAAAAAATTGAAAAAGATACGGACCGCGATTATTTCCTGTCCGCCGAAGAAGCCAAGAACTACGGTCTTGTTGACGAGGTTGTTACTTCGAAGCCGGACGCACACAAAAAATAAATTATTTTTCTAAAAGGGTCTCAGCCATGACAAAGAAAAACATTCTTCTCACTCCCGGTCCCATTCCCGTTCCTGAAGCTGTCCGCGAAGCGCTTGCCGAACCCATCATTCACCACCGCACGCCGCAGTACCGCAGGATTTTTCAGGGCGTTTCCGAACGCATCAAGAAAGTTTTCCTGACCCAGAACCCGGTTTACACCATTACCGGTTCCGGAACTTCGGCCATGGAAGCCGCGATCGTGAACTTTCATTCCGCGGGCGATGAAATCCTGGTCGTGGACGGCGGAAAATTCGGTGAACGCTGGACCGATATCGGCAAGGCTTACGGCCTGAAGCCGATTGTCATCAAGAACACTTACGGCGAAGCGGTCAACCCAAAAGAAATCGAAGAAGCGCTGAAGAAAAATCCCAACATCAAGTCTGTTTGCGTGGAATTGTGCGAGACTTCGACCGCGGTGCTGCAGCCCATCAAGGCCATCGGCGAAATCGTGGCAAAGACCGAAGCGCTCATGATCGTGGACGCTATTTCCGGACTTGGCGCGGACCGCATGGAAACCGACAACTGGCATGTGGACCTGGGTGTTTCCGGTTCCCAGAAAGCGCTGATGCTTCCTCCGGGGCTCGCGTTTTTGTCTGTCAGCCCCAAAGCCAAAAAGCGTTCTGAAACCGCGAAACTTCCGCGTTTTTATCTCAGCCTCCAGCTTTTTGAAAAAGCGCTGAAAGACTGGGACACTCCTTTCACTCCGGCCATCGGCCTGGTCATCGGTCTTGAAAAGGCGCTGGACCAGATTGAAAAAGAAGGCATTGAAAATGTTTTCAAACGCGCGGCCGAACTCGGTGACTTCACCCGCCAGCAGCTCAAAAATATCGGCCTCGAGATTTTTTCCAAAGCTCCCAGTTCGACCTGCACCGCAGCGGTTGTTCCCGCGGGCATTGACGGCGAAAAACTTGTCCAGATCATGCGCGATGAAAAAGGCGTGACCATGGCAGGCGGCCAGGGCGAAATCAAGGGCAAGGTCGTCCGCATTGCCCACATGGGTTCCATTACGAAACAGGATTTGATCGAGGGGATCCGCATTCTTGAAGAAACCCTCCAGGAAATGAAAGCCAAGCAGCCGGTAGCCCGGTAAGTCCGAAGGAATTTTATATGAGCGCAAAACTTCAGAATCAGTCGTCTTCCCAAACGTCCAAAAACATGGTCAAGATCCTTGTCTCCGATAAACTGAGCGTTGCCGGCATGGCGGAACTCAAACGCGACCCTTCCATTGAGGTCGTGGAAAAGACCGGCCTGCCGCCTGAAGAACTGAAAAAAATCATCGGTGATTTTGACGCTGTGATCATCCGCAGCGGTACCAAGCTGACCAAAGATCTGATTGAAGCCGCGGACAAGCTTCGCGTCATCGGCCGTGCGGGCGTCGGCGTTGACAATGTTGACGTGGAGGCCGCCACCAAGCGCGGCATCGTGGTCATGAACACTCCCGAAGGAAACACGGTTTCCACGGCTGAGCACACTTTTTCCATGCTTATGGCGCTGGCGCGGAATATTCCCCAGGCCGCGGCCTCGCTGAAAGGCGGGGAGTGGAAGCGCAATGATTTCCTCGGCACGGAGCTGAACGGAAAAGTCCTTGGCGTGATCGGCTTCGGCCGCATCGGCCGCGAAGTGGCCAAACGCGCGCAGGCTTTCGGCATGACCGTGAATGTTTTCGATCCGTTCATTTCCCCGGAGGCCGTGAAGCAGTTTGGCGCGGAATTCAAGCCGCTGAAAGATCTTTTGAAAGGCGTGGATTTTATCACGGTCCACACGCCGTTGACGCCTGAGACCAAATACATTCTTAATGAAGAGACTCTGAAGCTTTGCAAAAAAGGCGTCAGGATTGTGAATTGCGCGCGCGGCGGCATTGTGGAAGAAAAAGCGCTTGCCGCGGCCATTCAGGCCGGCCATGTCGCGGGCGCGGCGCTCGACGTTTTTGAAAAAGAGCCGCCTGCCGCGGACAATCCTCTTCTCAAGCTGAAGCAGGTCATCGTGACTCCGCATCTTGGCGCGGCCACGCAGGAAGCCCAGGAAAATGTGGCTGTGGAAGTCGCCAAGCAGATCATGGACTACCTGAGCCAGAACATTATCCGCAATGCCGTGAACCATCCGAATCTTGACGGTGAGACTTACCGTGTGCTTCGGCCCTGGCTGGTGCTTGCCGAGAAAATCGGCGCGCTGTACATGCAGTATTTTGGCGGCAGTCTGAAAAGCGTTACCATCCGTTACGGTGGAGAAGTCACGCGTTACTCCCTGACTCCTTTGACCACGGCGCTGGTGAAGGGGCTCTTGACTCCTATTTGCGGAGACACCGTGAATTTCGTCAATGCCTCTGCCATGGCCAAGGAACGCGGCATCGTGGTCAATGAAAGCAAGAGCAATCAGACCGGCGATTTCACCAACTACATTGAACTTGAGGCGGCTTCCGAAGAAGGCGACCCCAACCGCATTACCGGAACTCTTTTCGGAAACAAATTTCCGCGCATTGTGAACATTAATGAGTTCTGGGGCCTGGACATTGACCCGCAGGGCTACGTGCTGGCCGTGAAAAATGACGACCAGCCGGGCGTGGTCGGAACTCTCGGCACGATTCTCGGGAAAAACAATATCAATATCGCGGAAATGTCTCTCGCGCGCGTGACCCGGGGTAAAAAAACGCTGGCCCTGACCACGATCAACACCGACAACGAAATTTCCGACAAGGTCCTTGCTGAAATCAAGAAGTTCCCTCCGATTTTAAGCGCCAAAGTCGTCAAATTTTAACGTCTGAATAACCTCCGGATTTTTTCATGAACAGAATTCTGATCGGCGCCCAGTGGGGCGATGAAGGTAAGGGAAAGATTATTGACGTTCTGGCCCGCAAGAGCGACATCATTGTCCGCTACCAGGGCGGCAACAACGCCGGGCATACCGTCAAGTTTGACGACGAAAAATTTGTTCTTCACCTCATCCCTTCCGGCATTCTTCACCCTGGGAAAATCTGTGTCATCGGCAACGGCGTGGTGCTGGACCCTGAAGCTTTTTTTGAGGAAGTCCGCATGCTGGAACGCAAGGGAGTCCCGGTCAAGGGACGCCTGTTTGTTTCTGAAGGCGCGCACATTCTTTTCCCGTACCACCGCCTGCTTGACCAGCTCCGCGAAGAGTCCCGCTTCAAGACTGATTTGATCGGTACCACCAAAAAGGGGATCGGCCCCTGCTACGCGGACAAGATGGCGCGTCTGGGTATCCGCGTCGCGGACCTGAAAAACGTTTCTTTTTTCAAGGAACGCCTGACCAAAGTCCTGGATGAGAAAAATCTTTTCCTCCGCAAGATCTACGGCCATCCCGGTGTCTCTTTTGCCAAAGTTTTTGCCGGTATCATGAAATACCGCGCCAAGCTGCTTTCGTTTTCCATGGACACGCCGCGCTATCTTTATGATGCGTCGCGCAAGGGCCGCAGCATTCTTTTTGAAGGCGCCCAGGGCACCATGCTGGACGTGGACCACGGCACTTATCCCTTTGTCACGTCTTCCAACGCCACAGTCGGCGGCGCTATCACGGGTTCCGGCGTCAGCCCGACCCTGATTGACCGCGTCATTGGAGTGGTCAAAGCGTACACCACGCGCGTGGGCGAAGGCCCGTTTCCCAGCCAGTTTCAGCCCGCGCTGATGAAAGCCATTCAGATGAAGGGCGAAGAATTTGGTTCCACGACCGGCCGTCCGCGCCGCTGCGGCTGGTTTGACGCGGTCATCGCGCGTCACGCGGTCCGCATCAACGGCCTGGATGAAATGGCTGTCATGAAGCTGGACGTGCTTTCCGGCCTTCCGGAAATCAAGATCGCGACCGCCTACAAAATCGGCGGAAAGATCTGCAAGGAATATCCCGTGGCCGCAGATGAATTTTCACGCTGTCAGCCTGTGTATGAAACCATGAAAGGCTGGAATGAAGACATTTCCGGCGTCCGCCGCTGGAAAGACCTCCCTGAATCCGCGAAGAAATACCTTCGCCGCCTTGAAGACCTCCTGACCACGCCGATTAAAATCGTCTCGGTCGGCAGCAAGAGAACTCAGACGATTTTTGTCTAACCGAATGGAAAGCGCCCAGAAAATCCCGCGCCACGTCGCAATCATCATGGACGGCAACGGAAGGTGGGCGGCCCGGAAGGGTTTTCCCCGGGTCAAGGGCCATGAGGCCGGCGGCCAGCGGGTTGAAGACGCCATGCGTTTTGCCTCCAAGGCAGGCATCCAGTACCTGACCCTCTACGCTTTTTCAAAAGAAAACTGGCAGCGTCCGCGTCAGGAAGTCAGCTTTCTGATGGAACTTCTCTCCAGCTATCTTGACCGCAGCCGCGCGGATCTTATGAAAAACAACATTGTTTTTCGCGCCATCGGCAGGCTTGAAGATCTTCCCGCGGAGGTTCAGAAAAAGCTGGCCAGAAATATCGCGGACACGTCGCGGAACACCGGGCTTGTCACGACTGTGGCTTTCAGTTACTCCTCGCGCCTTGAAATGGTGGAGGCCTGCAGGCAAATCGCGGCCAAGGCCGCGAGCGGTGAGATGGACCTGGATGAAATCACGGAAGAAGTTTTTTCCAGCCACCTTTACACGCGCGACCTGCCGGACCCGGACCTTTTGATCCGTACCAGCGGAGAGATGAGAATCAGTAATTTTTTATTGTGGCAAATTTCGTACGCCGAGCTGTATATTACTGAAAAGTTCTGGCCCGAGTTTACGGAGCAGGAGTTTCAGAAAGCTCTTCAGGTTTACGCCCAGCGTGAGCGGCGTTTCGGGAAGACAAGTCAGAAAGTGAGTTCATTATGACCGCACCCAAGAGCCAGCTGGCCAAAAGGCTGATTGCTTCCGCCTTTTTTGTTTCTCTCGCCGTGGCCACCATCTTTTTTCTTCCTGAATGGTTCTTTTTTATCGTGGTGGAGCTCTTTTCCCTGATCGCGCTTTACGAGTTTTTCATGCTTGCCGAGAAGAAGAACATCGAGATCAATCGATTCCTGGGGCTTTTCTTCGGGGCGCTCATGCCGTTTTCAGTTTACTACTCGGCCGAATCCGGCGCGCTTGTCATGACCTGTCTGGCGCTTTTTGTTTTTAATTTTTACCGCAAGGAAAAATCTCAGGCCCTTTTGTCCACGGCCGTGACCGTGTTCGGCATTATTTACGTTTCCTGGTTCTTCGCTCACCTGATCAAGATCCGCAGCCTTCCGGGCGGCGCCCGCTGGGTTTTCTACACGCTCCTGCTGGTCAAAGGCGGGGACGCTTTCGCGTATTTCATCGGAAGAAAATACGGCAAGGTCAAATTGATTGAGCATATCAGCCCGAACAAATCCGTGGAAGGCGCCGTGGCCTGCCTTGTGGGCACTGTCCTGCTTTCCGTGATTTCAAAAACCTATCTGCCGCACGCGTCTTTTCTGAACCTGATCGTTCTGGGGCTTGGCCTTGGTGTTTTGTCCCAGTTCGGGGATTTGGCGGAAAGTCTTTTAAAGCGTGAGGCGGGAGTCAAAGACTCAGGACAGATTCCGGGTCTTGGCGGCATTCTGGATATTCTTGACAGCCTGGTGCTGACGGTTCCGTTTGTTTATTATTACGTGCTGCATTTTGTTCTGAAGGTACCGCTTTGAAAAATATCGCCATTATCGGTTCCACAGGGTCAATCGGAAAAAGCGCGCTGGCCGTTGTCCGTTCACATTCCCGTGAATTCTGCGTCAAGGCACTCGCGGCGCGGCAGAATGTTCAGGAACTTGCGGCCCAGGCCCGCGAGTTTCGCCCCGAAGTGGTCTGCATTTACGATGCCTCTCTGGCTCCAGCGCTTGAAAAAGAGCTGAAAAAGGAAAAAATCCGCGTGGTCGCGGGCGAGCAAGGGCTGCTGCATGTCAGCGGCCTGGCTTCAGCCGAGCTGATTCTTTTCGCGCTGGTCGGCGCCATCGGCCTCCGGCCTATTTTTGAGGCTGTCAAAAAAGGCAAGAACGTTGCCGTGGCCAACAAGGAACCGCTGGTCATGGCAGGGCAGCTTCTTATGAATGAAGCCGCTGCCCGCAAAGTCAGTGTGCTTCCCGTTGACAGCGAACACTCCGGTATGTGGCAGTGCCTTGAAGGCCGCAAGCCCGGGAGCCTTCGCAAGCTTATCCTGACTTCTTCGGGCGGCCCGTTCCGCGCAAGAAAAGGCGCGCTCGATAAAGTCACGCCTGCTGAAGCCCTGAATCATCCGCGCTGGAAAATGGGGCCGAAAATCACGATTGATTCCGCGACCCTGATGAACAAGGGGCTTGAAGTCATTGAAGCCGTAAATCTTTTTGGAATGCCCGCGGAAAAAGTCGGAGTGCTGATTCATCCTGAGGCCATTATCCACGCTATTGTCGAATTTGTGGACGGTTCGCAGCTGGCGCATATGGGGATTACGGATATGCGCCTGCCTATTCAGTATGCTTTTACTTACCCGGAGCGTCTGGACAGCCTGCCGTCGCTGGATCTGGCTTCTTTCGGCGCTTTTCATTTTGAAAAACCGGACACACAGCGCTTTCCCTGCCTTGAGCTGGGGTATGAGGCCGCGCGCAGGGGAGGAACTTTGCCCGCCGTCCTGAATGCCGCGAATGAAATCGCGGTGGATGCTTTCTTGAACGGAAAAGCGGGCTTTATGGACATTCCCGCCGTGATTGAAAAAGTCATGCGTTCTCACAGAGTTTCGCAGAAACCTTCGCTGGAAGGCCTGATTCAGGCCGATGAATGGGCGCGTGAAGAAGCCCTCAAAATTTTGAACCGTTCCGGGAAAAGCGGCCGTGCGCCGCGCCGTGCTGCCGCGCGCAGAACAGAAAAGGTGCTATGAGCTTTCTTGCTTCAATTTTACCCGCGTTGATTGTCCTGGGCATTTTAATCATCATCCATGAGTTCGGTCACTTTATTGCCTGCCGCTTGACCGGCGTGAAGGTTGAAAAATTTTCCATCGGCTTTGGTCCGGAAATCCTTTCCTGGCAGGGCAAGGAAACGCGCTATGCGCTTTCGCTGCTTCCTCTGGGCGGTTTCGTCAAGCCCGCGGGTGAATCCGTGGGCGAAGTGGGGGAGCAGGGCCTGACGCCCGGGGATTATCTGGCAGCGCCCCTGATTTCCCGTATTTTTATCGTGGTCGCGGGCGTGCTCATGAACTACATTCTGGCTTTTGTTCTTTTTACCGCGATTTTCATGATGGGCCGTCCGATTCCGGGAACAACCATCGCTTCATTCGTGGACGGTTACCCGGCCAAGGTCAGCGGGCTTCAGAAAGGCGACAAGATTCTGAAAATCCAGGACACTGAGGTCAGGACCTGGGCGGAAATGACGGTGGCGCTTGACCAGGCTCCGGCAGGTCCGCTGCAGCTTATGGTCGCGCGCGGCGGAGAGGCTCTGGCCATCACGGTCACGCCTAAAGCCGAAGACGTGAAAGATATTTTTGGAAAGCAGCAGAGCGTGAAAAGGCTGGGTATTACGCCTGACCCCGCGGCCAGCGAATTCGAACAATATGGATTCGTGGAATCCCTTCAAAAAGCCTGGGAAACTCTTTATTTTCTCGCGTCCACGACCTACAAGGCTCTTTTCTACCTGTTCACGGGCAAGCTTTCGGTCAAGGCGGTTTCCGGCCCTATCGGCATCATCACCATGACCGGGGCCGCGGTCAATCTGGGTTTT
>CAZIQJ010000108.1:0-7812 GCA_964541285.1 uncultured bacterium
TTGAGGAACTCAGACGCTGTTTTTTCCGCAGCCCAGGACCGGGATGATTTTTTCTTTATCAAGACTACCAACGGGATCATGGGCGGCCGGGTTTATATGGAACCCTTTGTTTACCAGAAGGGGGCGGAGCTGGTCCGGGAGTTTGGCGAGATGGCCCGTAAATTTACTCAGCCTTTTTACCCTGTGGTCTTTTTCCCAAGGATTGAGAGCGGCCAGAGTTTTCTGGAAATGCTGCCCAATCTGCAGGCTTTTGAATACTGGATTCTGAAATCTCCAGCCGGCCCCGCAGTCGCGCTTCAGGCCGTCGTTACAGCCCAGGAACCCATGGCTGTATTGGAGCAATCCATTTCCCAGAGTCTGAAAAAGGGGGACCCGGAGTCCAGTGTCCGCCTTTCCCGCTCCGAAATCCAGGACCTGATCCGCTTGAGTCTCGATTTGAAAGGTTTTTAGCGGTTAAGATTTGACCTTGATGCCTTCCTGATTCTCCTCTATAATTTGCCACCTGTTCACAGATAAGGGAATTTCTTGGAAAACACACCTATTATGCCGTCGGTCAAGGAAAGCATCGAGATTCTGAAAAAGACGCAGGAACTTGACCGCGAGATCTATCTTTCTCAGCGCCAGACTACGGAAATCCCGGAGCAGAAGGCCGCGCTCAAGCAGCAGTTTGAGTCTGAAAAGGCCCGGCTGAATCAGCTTGAGTCTGAGTTCAAAAAACTCCAGATGAAGCAGAAGGAAAAAGACGGCGAGCTTGGGCAGAAAGAAGCCAACGTCAAGAAGCTCGACGGCCAGCTTGCCCAGGTCAAGACCAACAAGGAATACTCCGCTCTTCAGCAGGAAATAGCTTCTCTCAAGGCTGATGGCTCCCTTCTTGAAGAAGAGATCATCAAGATCATGGATCAGGTTGAGGCCGCTGACATTGAAGTTAAAAAAGAGAAAGAACACCTGAAGCAAATCGAAAAAGAGTATCAGGCCAAGGAAGCTGAGCTGGACCGCCAGAACAAGGCCTTCCTCGATTCCATTGACGGATTGAAGAAAAGAAGAGAGGAGCTGATTCAGCAGGTTCCTCAGGACATCCGTACCCTTTATGATTTGATCGTTCAGAAGAAACAGGGGCTTGGTCTTGTGCGCGTGAACGGCGAGACTTGCGGCGCCTGTCAGCTTCAGCTCCGCCCCCAGCTGTTGAATGAAATCCGGATGTACCAGGCCCCGGTCGTCTGCGAAAACTGCTCCCGCATTCTCTACACCGAAGATTAAGCTTCCTCCAAAGCCAGCCTGATCAGGCTTTAAATCCCCGAAAATTGGTAAGTTTTTCCCTGATAGCGTGTTTTAATGCCCTTTTTTGGGCTTAAAACCTCCTTTTAAACCACTCCTAGAGTTTTCTTAGCCCCACCCCCACTAGATATTGTGCTTTGCCTCTAAAACCCGCTTTTTTTAAAAAAATCTTTAAAAACCGTGTTGACGGGCACTTAAGCTCAAGATATACTCCTGCCGATAAAGATGTGGGGCAAAGTGGGAGATTGTGGTGGATAAACTGAGGATCAAAAATGTTCTACGGTGAATACCAACACGCGCTCGACAACAAAGACCGGGTGATTATCCCTGCGAAATTCAGGGAGATCTTCAAGGAGAACTATGTCGAGAAATTTTTTATTACGCGCGGACTGGACCAGTGTTTATTTGTGTTCACCGAAGAAGCCTGGAAAACCCAGGAGAAAAAGTTCCGTGATCTTCCGTTTACCAAAGCAGAAGCCCGCAAATTCAACAGGCTTTATTTTTCAGGCGCGTGTGAAGTTCTTTGTGACAAGCAGGGAAGAATCCTGATCCCGGACTACCTGAAGTCCTATGGGGAAATCAAGACGGACGTTGTCATTATCGGCGTCTCGGACAGGATCGAAATCTGGGCGAAGGAAAAGTGGAACGAATTTTTCAACTCAAACAAGGGTAATTTCGAAGAGCTGGCTGAAAAGCTCATCACAGAGTAGGAGAGGGAGGCTGCATGGCATACCGGTCGAGAATGAAGATGGGGGTCGAAGTACTGCGGTTCCACGGTGATCTTAACGCGGTGGAGATGATCAAGATCAAGGAGCGCCTGACCAGGCTGCTTAACAAAAACCACAAGAAGCTGCTTCTGGACCTTAGTGAAGCCAAGCGTGTGGAGCTTGCCGGGCTGGGGATCCTGGTGGACCGTCTGATGAAGGTCCGCGCCCAGAAGGGCGACATCAAGCTTTGCAACCTTCGGCCTGAGGTCGAAAGAACGTTCCAGATGATCGGAGTCAGCGATCTGATGGAATCCTTCCACTCTGAGGAAGAGGCGATCCGGAGCTTTGCGGCATAAACCTGTTTTATTGTCTGAAACCCTCGAACTCCTGAATCTCAGGGAGGGGGACATTGCTGTGGACGGCACTATGGGGAGTGCCGGACACTCAGTCCAGATGCTTGAGGCGGTAGGGCGTCAGGGCAGGCTTATCTGCCTTGACCAGGACCCTGACAGCATTGAAAGGTGCCGGGGCATTTTCAGCAGCGACCCTCGCGTGTCCCTGCACCATGAAAACTACGTAAATCTAGATACTGTCCTGGATTCCCTAAACATTCCCGCCGTTAATGCCGTATTACTTGATATAGGGTTCTCGTCCGACCAGATTGAAGCCCCTGAGCGGGGATTCAGTTTTGACCTGGACGGACCGCTCGATATGCGGATGAATCCAGAGGCTGAAGTGACGGCCGCGGATCTTATCCGGGTTCTTTCAGAACGTGAACTTACAGATGTCTTCCGTTCCTATGGGGAGGAGCGGCAGGCATCGCGCTTCGCCAAGCTGATTTGTATTGAGCGGGAGAAGTCGCCGATCCAGACCACGCAGGATCTGGTAAGGGTTATTCAAAAGGCTTTACCAGCTTACTTCGAAGCGGAAAAAGGCAAAAGACCGCCCTGGGCAAGACGCCATCCTGCGACTCAGGTGTTCCAGGCGCTGCGGATCGCGGTCAATCAGGAACTGGAAGTGCTGAAAGAAGGGCTGCCGCGGATTTTCAGCCGGCTGAAAAAGGGAGGAAGACTGGTGGTCATCAGTTTTCATTCGCTTGAAGACAGGATTGTGAAGCACCAGTTTTTAAACTGGAAGCAGTCGGGAGAAGGAAAAATTCTGACAAAAAAACCAATTTTAGCAAAAATTGAAGAACAACGATTGAACCCGCGCGCGAGAAGTGCTAAACTGCGCGCTGTGGAGAGAGTATGATCCGGCCAATGGGGAAAATGATTTTTGGGGTTGCTACCGTCACGCTCCTGCTCCTTGTCTACGTTCACGAACAGGTCTCTCTCGTCCGCATTTCCTATCTTCTTGACTCCAAATCCGACGCTCTGGTCCGCATGAGCGAGGAATACCGCCAGCTTAAATTCGAAGTCGATCAGCTCAAAGCCCCGCGTCTGCTTGAAGAGAAGATGAAGAATCTTTCTCTCGATCTGACGCTTCCCCAGGAGATTCATGTGGTCCGCACGCCGGCCGTAAGACTTGATGCGGCCAAGGGACAGGACATTTCCGTTGGGTCGGTTCCGGGCCGCATGTTCGAGTTTCTCGGACAGTGGGTCGACATCGCGCAGGCCAAAACCGATAATTAATGCCCTCCTCGGTCACACCCACGCGTTTTTGGGTCGCCAAAATTTTTGTTGCCGCTTTATTTGTCATTGTTACCTACCAGCTTGTGCAGTTGACCGTGGTGCGCCGCGACGCGCTCATGGAGCTGGCTGACAAACAGCACCGCATTAAAATTGAAGTCCCTCCGATTCGCGGCCAGATCGTGGACCGCGAAGGACGTGAGCTGGCGACAAATCTCCGTTCACCTTCTGTCTACGCAGTCCCGCGCCTTCTTGGTAAAGAAGAAGTTCCGCAGCTTTCTCCCAAAGTCGCGCAGATTCTGGGCCTTGATCCCGCTTTTGTGAAAGAACGGCTTTCGCGTGACAAGGCTTTCATCTGGCTGAAAAGAAAAGTCTCGCTCGAAGATTCACAGAAAATTATTCAGCTTGAAACTCCGGCCATCGGCGTCATCAAGGAGTACCGCCGTTTTTATCCTCAGGGAGATCTGCTTGCCCAGGTCATTGGTTTTACCAATGTTGATAACAAGGGGCTTGAGGGGATTGAGCTTTTTCTGAACCGCGACCTTGAGGGCCGCGCAGGCTGGCGTTACACCAAGCGCGATGCGCTGGGGCGCGAGATCCGCGCCTTTGAATTAAAGGAAATCCCGGCGCTCGATGGCCACAAGGTCACGCTTACGATTGACCAGTATTTCCAATACCTGACCGAACGCGCCCTTGACCGTGCGTTCAAGCAGTGGAAAGCCAAGGGCGGCATGGCCATCATTATGGAGCCGCAGACCGGCAAGATCATTGCCATGGCCAACCGTCCGACGTATGACCCCAACCACTTTGAGAAAGCTGCCCCTGATTCGCGCCGGATCCGTCTGATCACGGATATGTACGAGCCGGGATCGGTTTTCAAGATTGTGGCCGCGAGCGCGGCGCTGAATGAAAATAAAGTGACACCCGAAACCACTTTTTTTTGCGAGAACGGCGCCTGGCGTTATGGCGTCAAGACGCTTCACGACGTGCATGCCTACGGCACGCTGACTTTTGAAGAAGTGATTATCAAATCCAGCAACATCGGCACAGTTAAAATCGCGCTGCGCATGGAGCCCGCGGTTTATGAGAATTATGTCGAGCGGTTTGGCTTTGGCCGCGCCACCGGGATTGATCTTCCCGGCGAAGCTCCCGGTTATGTGCGTCCTGTTTCTCAGTGGTCCAAAACATCTCCTTACAATGTTCCTATCGGCCAGGAAATTATGGTTACAGGCCTGCAGATGGCCACGGCCTTGTCCGTCATTGCCAACGGCGGCCATCTGGTGAAACCTTATATCGTAGAAAAAATCGAAGACAAGTCCGGCGTGATTATCAAAGAAAACAAGCCGTTTGAACGCGGGCAGGCCATCCGCCCCGAAGTAGCGGAAACCATGAGGAAGATTCTTCAGCGTGTGGTGGAAGAAGGGACCGGAAAGAGCGCGAAAATCAATGGCATCCCCGTGGGCGGAAAAACCGGGACCGCGCAGAAAGTTCTGCCGAATGGAAGAGGTTATTCACACAGCGCGTTCATGTCGTCGTTTATCGGATTCGCACCGGTGGACGAGCCGAAGTTTGTCATGGCTGTCGTGCTGGATGAACCGCGGCCTTTATATTATGGAGGAACCGTGGCGGCGCCGGTCTTCAAGGAGGTCATGGAAACCGCGCTTCTTTCACTCGGCCATATTCCGGATGATGCCAGGACGCTTGAGCAGCCGCCGGTCAGTCCGAAGCAGACGACTCCAAAAAGTCCGCCCAAGTCTCGAGCAAAGGCTGTTTCGGGTTCAAAAACTTCCCCTCGGTAACTCCGGCTGGGCAGGTCACGTTCACTTCAAGCAGTTTTCCGTCCAGGACATCAAGCCCCACAAAAAGAAGACCTTCACGGAGCAGATGCGGTTTAAGCTCGCGAACCAGCTTTTTTTCAACCGGGCTGAGTCCGCAGGCGTGGAAGGTGGCTCCCAGGTCAAGATTGGCTCGAAATTCTTTCTTTTGGGGCCGTTTTTCATAAACCGTGAGGAGTTTTCCATTCAGCAGCACAATTCGTTTTTCCCGGGTGGCCGCGCGGCGCATGATTCTTTTCTGCGCCATGAGAAATCCTTTTTTGCGGATATCTTTTTTAAGGCGGGGCAGTGAAGACTTTGAAAGCAGGAAAACGCCTTTTCCCCCCTTGTCATCCACAGGCTTGATGACCAGAGGCCCATGTTTTTTTTCAAAAGCCAGAATTTCGTCAACGGATCCCGTCACCAGGGTGGGCGGTACCCACTCAGGAAAATTCAGCGTCCAGAGTTTCTCATTCACGTTCCGGATGCCGCGGGGGTGATTGATCATGGGGATTTTGTCCGCGGCGGGTTCCAGCAGGCAGGTCATATAGAGATATTCCGAATTGACCGGCGGTTCTTTGCGGATCAGGACAAGGTTGAAAGCTTCCAGCGGCAGGCGTTTTCTTTCTTTAAGAAGGAATCTTCCTGTTTTTTTATCAAAAACAAGGCTCTGGGCATGAACAATCACTCCGGAATTCATGCCTGAAAGATCGGGAACGTCCGCTGCCCAGGTTTGATGCCCCCGGCGGCCCATTTCCCGCGCAATATGCAGGGAATTGTCCCACTCCTGGTTCAGGCGGTGAAGAGGATCCATGATGATCAATATTTTCATGGCTTTATTTCTAACTCTCGTTTTGGGAATGGTTTAGGAATGGATGACTCTGTAAGAATATCCATTGTTTTGAATTCATGGAAAGGTATTGTAAACTAATCGCTTCCAAAACAGGAGATTTTTGTGACCACAGCCGTGAAGGAAAAGACAGGGCTTTTGAAGTCGGAAAAAGACCTGGAAAACTATTTTGAGCAGTTCATCAAGCCCGCGGACAATATGCGGGTCGGCCTTGAAGCCGAGTTTTTTGGCGTGGACCGCGCCACTGGCAAGGCCATTGCCTATGACGGCACTGCCGGGGTTGAGGCGGTTTTAAGATCCATGGCCGCAAAATTCAAATATAAACCTGTGGAGGAAAATGGCCATTTCATTGGCCTTTTCCGCGACGACTGTGCTGTTTCCCTTGAGCCGGGAGGCCAGGTAGAACTTTCAGCGCCGCCGGTGCACGATGTTTTTGAGATCGAAAAACAGGTCCGTGATTTTGTCCGCGAACTTTGCGCGGCTTCCGCGGAGTTTCCCGGGATTGCCTGGCTGGCCGCCGGTATTCAGCCTTTCAGCAAGCTGGAAGAAATCGGCTGGGTCCCCAAAAAACGCTATCAGCTGATGGCAAAGCACTTTGAAACCCATGGGCTTCTTTCCCATCATATGATGAAGCGTACGGCCACCAACCAGGTCAATGTGGATTACACCAGCGAAGAGAACGCCATGTCCATCATGCGAACCGCTCTGGGCCTCAGCTCCATTGTATCCGCGCTTTTTGCCAATTCTTCTTTTTCAGACGGCAAGCCTAACGGTTATAAAACCTATCGCACGGAAATCTGGAGGCACACAGACCCTGACCGTACCGGCTTGATCCAGCGGCTGATGCAGCCCGGCGCAAAATTCCGGGATTATCTTGATTATGTTCTGGAAATCCCGCTTATTTTTGTTTTTCGCTCCGGGGTCTGGACTCCGGTGGGAAAACGCACGTTTCGGCAGTTTCTTAAAGAGGGGTATGAAGGACTGAAGCCCACGCTGGGAGATTTCGAGCTTCATTTGAGCACGATTTTTCCCGAAGTCCGCATCAAGCAGTACATTGAAGTGCGCGGCGCGGACTGCCAGAGCCCGGACATGATTCCTTCTGTGGCAGCTTTCTGGAAAGGGCTTCTCTATGATGCTGAGACGCGTGAAAAGGCCTGGGAGCTTGTAAAAGACGCGACGCCTGAGCAGCGCGAAAAACTTCATCAGGAAGTTCCTCGTGAAGGGTTGAGCGCATTTCTGGGCAGCAAGCCGGTTTTTTCCATTGCTGAGGAGCTGGTTGAGCTTTCCTGCGCCAGTCTCAGCCGTCAGAAGCGGGAAGGCGAGAACCGCAGCGAGTGTGTTTTCCTGGACCGTATCCGCCAGAGGATTATCAAGACCCGGAAATCACCCGGGGAAGTCCTTCTGGACAAATGGGAGCATGAATTTGCCGGCAACCCGGGGCGTTTGATCGATTATCTCAGCCTGAACCGCCGATCGTCGACGTTGTCCGGCGCGTCGCGGCACCCGATCCCGTCGTCGTCCCGAAGTCGCTCACCTCT
>CAZIQJ010000109.1:0-7791 GCA_964541285.1 uncultured bacterium
CATTGAGATTACTAATGAGGCTCAGTCCCTCTCATGGCCGTCCGAAACGAAACAGTTCGCGTTCCGTCGTGGGTAGGTACATAAAGTGTATGTCGTCGACAAGCGTGAGGACTGGAGCCGTGTTTTTCTGGTCAGCGGTGAAAGCGGCTGGATCCGGAGCGACCAAATAGCGGAGGTGCATTCATGAAGTCCAGGACTTTGCCGGATTCAAAAGGACATTTCGGGGCCTACGGCGGCCGTTACATGCCTGAAACCCTGATCAAGGCGCTGGATGATCTTCTGGCTGCCTATAAAAAGATCCGGGGAGATAAAAAATTTCATACCGAGCTGAATGATTACCTGCGTGATTACGCGGGCAGGCCCACGCCTGTTTATGAAGCCAAACATTTGACCCGTCATTTTGGCCGCGCGAAAATTTTTATCAAGCGCGAAGACCTTTGTCACACGGGCGCGCACAAGATCAACAATACTCTGGCCCAGGGTCTTCTGGCCCGGCGCCTGGGAAAGTCCCGCGTGGTCGCTGAAACCGGGGCCGGGCAGCACGGCGTGGCGAGCGCGACCGCGGCCTGCGTGTTTGGCCTGCAGTGCGTGGTTTACATGGGCGAGGAAGACATCCGCCGTCAGGCGCTGAACGTTTATAAAATGAAACTGCTCGGAGCTGAGGTTGTTCCGGTCAAGTCCGGGTCGCGAACGCTCAAAGACGCGACCAACGAAGCTATTCGCGACTGGGTCACGAATGTGGAATCGACTTATTACATCCTGGGTTCCGCGGTTGGTCCGCATCCGTACCCCATGATGGTGCGTGATTTTCAGTCCGTTATTGGAAAGGAAACACGCGGGTATTTTTTGAAAAAGTTCGGCAAGCTTCCGGACCATCTGGTAGCGTGTGTGGGCGGGGGCAGTAACGCCATTGGCTTTTTTCATCCGTTCCTGCGCGACAAAAAAGTCAAGATTACGGGCGTGGAAGCCTCAGGCGAAGGCCTGAACAAGCGCCATGCAGCGTCCATGACCAAAGGCGCGCCGGGCGTGTTTCATGGCATGAAGAGCTACCTTTTGCAGGACAAGGACGGCCAGGTGCAGCTGGCGCATTCTATTTCCGCGGGTCTGGATTATCCGTCCGTGGGACCGGAACACTCCTATCTGAAAGACACGGGCCGCGTAAAATATGAAACCGCGACCGATAAGGACGCGCTTGAAGGTTTTCAGATGTTGACTCGCATGGAGGGGATTATTCCCGCGCTCGAACCTTCTCACGCGCTGGGCTATCTTAAAAAACTGATGCCAAAAACCCGAAAGTCCGAAAGCCTTGTGGTCTGCCTGTCCGGCCGCGGGGACAAGGACATTCATACTGTTCAGGAAAATCTGGGATGAAAAACCGGCTTTTATCCATGACTGAAAACTGTTCCGGCCCCAAAGGCCGCAAACTTTTTTGCGCGTTTTTGACGCTGGGCTATCCCAGCCTGGCCGTGACGCACGAACTGATCAAGCGCTTTGAGAAGTCGGGAGTGGATGTCATTGAGCTGGGGTTTCCTTTTTCTGATCCGCTGGCGGACGGCCCGACCATTCAGTATTCGTCTGAGCAGGCGCTGAAAAAGGGAGTGACCCTTCAGGACGCTTTTAAGATGGTAGAGCGGCTGCGCCGGGAAGGCGTCAAGGTGCCGATTCTTTTCTTCAGTTACTTTAATCCCATTTTCCGCTATGGCGCCAATGCGTTTGCCAAAAGAGCGGCGCAGGCGGGTTTTGACGGCGCTATTATTCCTGACCTTCCGCCGGACGAGGAATCCGCGTTCGGAGCGCAGTGCCGCAAGAGCGGATTGTCGCAGGTTTATCTGGTTGCGCCCACCACGGCTAAAAAGCGCGCGGCCATGATTTCCCGTTCTTCCAGCGGGTTTATTTATTATGTTTCATTGCGCGGCGTCACGGGCGCGCGCAAAAGCATGGCGTCTGACATGGGGAGAAATATTTCCTCGCTGAAGCACCAGACTTCGAAGCCCGTTTTGATCGGTTTTGGCGTTTCAACTCCTGACAATGCCCGAAAGGCCGCGAAAATAAGCGAGGGCGTGATTGTGGGCAGCGCCATTGTCAACAGTATCCGGGAGTCCAAAGGAAAGATTGAACCTGTGGTGCGTTTTGTGGAAAAAATGATCCGGGCGGTCAGGAAATAAATGCCCGTCCTTCTTGGCCTTGATCTGGGCGAAAAAAGGATCGGGGTCGCGGTCACGGATGAAATGGGAAGTATGGCGTTTCCCGTGACGACGATTATGTTCAACAGCCGCAAACATGTGGTCGCGGAACTGAACAAGGTCCTCAAGGAACACCGGGTTGAAAAAATTATTGTCGGCCTTCCCCGCACCATGAAAGGGGAGCTGGGCCCCGCGGCCGAAAGGGTCACGGGGAACGTGGAGTTTTTTAAAACGCAGATCCTGCTGCCCTGGATTTTCTGGGATGAGCGGCTGTCGACCAAAGAGGTCGAGCGCGTGCTTCTGGCCGCGGATGTCAGCCGGGCGAAGCGCAAGGAAGTCCGCGACCAGCTCGCGGCGCAGAGGATTTTACAAAGTTATCTGGACCATCACGCGTCCGGCGGCGGGAGCTGAATGAATTACGATTTAACCACGCTTGAAAACGGCCTGAAGGTCGTGACCGTACCGATGAAAGAGCGCGATTCTTCCGGGGTCGCCATCTGGGTACGCGCGGGTTCACGCTTTGAAACAGCGAAGCAGGCGGGCGTTTCACACCTGCTTGAACATATGCTTTTCAAGGGGACTAAAAAGCGCACGGCCCGCCAGATCAAGGAAGAAGTCGAAGGCGTGGGCGGAATGCTTAACGCGTTTACGGGCGAGGAGTCCACGTGTTATTTTTCCAAGCTCCTGGTGCCGCATTTCCCCAGGGCGCTTGAAGTGCTCGCGGACATGGTCCGTAACGCGACGGTGGAACCGCGTGAACTTTCCCGCGAAAGGACCGTGATTCTTGAGGAGATCCGCATGTATCGGGATCTTCCTTCGCACTACGTGCATGATATTCTGGGTGAGCTGCTGTTTCCCGATCAGGCGCTGGGCCGTCCGGTCGCGGGAACCGTGGAATCGGTTTCGGGTTTGACCCGGAGTGAAATTCTGGGTTATAAGAAGAAGTTCTACAAGCCGTCCAATATCGTGGTCACGGTTTCAGGCGCGGTTCGCCACAGCCAGATCGTGGACATGGCGGCAAAATATTTTACGGGCGGGAAAGACGAAGCGGTTCCGAAGTTTGCCAAAGCGGAAGTGAAGCTTTCTTCGCCCAGAAGCAGTTTTCTGGAAAAGGCCTCGGAGCAGACGCATTTTGTGCTGGGGTTCCACGGGCTGCCGCGGTTTCATCCGGACCGCTACAAGCTTGGTATTCTGAATATTATTCTCGGCGCTAATATGTCGAGCCGGCTGTTTGAGGAAGTGCGCGAAAAGCGCGGTCTTGCGTATGAGGTCAAGTCCGGGGTCAGTATGTATCAGGACGCAGGGGCCGTGAATATTTCCGCCGGGGTTGAAGCTTCAAAAGCGCCCGGCGCGGTCAGCGTGATTTTGAAGGAGCTTTCCAAGCTGCGCAAAACGCCTGTTTCCGCGGGGGAGCTCCGCAGGGCCAAGGATTACTTCATGAGCCAGCTCTATATGGCGCTTGAGGACACGCTCGACCACCTGCTTTGGGCGGGAGAGCGGATTATTGACGGAGGCGAGCTTCCGGACAAGATGAGGATCCGCGACTATGTGGAAGCGGTGACCGAAGCGGATGTGCAGGACATGGCGCGCAGTATTTTCCGCAATAACCGGATGCGCTTCGCCCTTATCGGTCCTGTGCCGCCTAAAACGCAGAAAGTCATTGAAAAGGGACTGGAAATTCATGAAAAATAAAAAACTGATCGCTCCGAGCATTCTCTCGGCTGATTTTTCAAGGCTGGGGGAAGAGATCCGTGACGCGGAAGCCGCGGGCTGTGACGTGGTGCATGTGGACGTTATGGACGGGCATTTCGTGCCCAATCTGACCATTGGCCCTCCTGTGGTCAAGAGCCTGCGCAAAATCACGCAGCTGCCGCTGGACGTTCACCTGATGATTGATGAGCCTATCCAGTACGTGGAAGAATTCCGCAAGGCGGGCGCGGACTGGATCACGGTGCATGTGGAAGCCACGAAAAAAGTGGGCGAGACGCTTGATAAAATCCGTGAGCTGGGCGCGAAGCCGGGAATCACCCTTCGGCCCGGGACGCCGCTTTCAGCCATTGAACCTTTTCTGGACAAGGCGGAACTGGTATTGATCATGACTGTGGAGCCGGGGTTTGGCGGTCAGTCGTTCATGCCTGAGCAGCTTGAAAAGGTCCGCGAACTCAAAAAGAAGTTCAAAGGAATGGTGTCCGTGGACGGAGGCGTTAACGCGCAGACCGCGCCTTCCTGCCTTGAGGCCGGCGCTGATATCCTTGTGGCAGGCACTGCGGTGTTTGGCCAGAAAGACCGGCGCGCGGCCATTGAAGTTCTGCGGGGGAAATTGTGATCGACCCCTCGAAGATCCGCAATTTCTCCATCATTGCCCACATTGACCACGGCAAGTCCACGCTTGCCGACCGCCTGCTTTTGCAGACGGGCGCGATTTCCAAAAGAGAGTTCAGGGACCAGATTCTGGATGATATGGACCTTGAGCGCGAGCGCGGCATCACTATCAAAGCGCGGGCCGTGCGTATCAAGTACAAGGACTATATCCTGAACCTGATCGATACTCCGGGGCACGTGGACTTTACCTATGAAGTGTCCAAGAGCCTGGCGGCCTGTGAAGGCGCGCTTTTGCTGGTGGATGCGGGCCAGGGGATTCAGGCGCAGACCGTATCCAACCTTTATCTGGCCATGGAACGCAACTTGACCCTTATCCCTGTGGTCACAAAGATCGACCTTCCCATTGCCCAGCCTGAAAAAGTCAAAACAGAAGTCGTGGACTTCCTTGGCGTTGCTCCGGAGGAAGTTATCTTTTCAAGCGCGAAGTCGGGTGAGGGCACGGACGCTATTCTGGACGCCTTGCTTTCCAAAATTCCGGCGCCCAAGGGGGACCGCAATAAACCGCTCAAGGCCCTGATCTTTGACTCTAAGTATGATTCTTACCAGGGCGTTATCGCGTATGTTCGTATCATGGACGGCACTCTGAAAAAAGGCGACAAGGTCCTGATGATGGCCACAGGCAACACGCATGAGTGCGAACAGCTTGGTATTTTTAATCCCAATCCTGAAAGCGTTGAAAGCCTGAGCGTGGGCGAGGTGGGATACCTGGCCGCGAACATCAAGGATGTGGCGGACGTGCGTATCGGTGACACAGTCACGCTGGCTGAGAACCCGGCGCCCACTCCGCTTGAGGGTTACCGCGACGTAAAGCCTATGGTTTTCTGCGGGCTTTACCCCATGAACACCATTGATTTTACGGTCCTGCGCGACGCGCTGGGAAAACTCCGGCTAAATGACTCGTCTATTATTTACGAGCCTGAAACTTCAGCTTCGCTTGGGTTTGGGTTCCGCTGCGGATTCCTGGGCCTGCTTCATATGGATATTGCCAAGGAGAGGCTTGAGCGCGAATTTAATCTCGACCTGATCATCACCGCGCCCAACGTGGTCTACCGCCTGACGGATATCAAAGGCAACGTCAAGGAGCTGGAAAACCCTTCGGAAATGCCGCCGGTCATGAGTATTGAAAAGATCGAGGAGCCGTACATTCGCGCCAATCTGATGCTGCCGGCCACGAGCCTGGGGCCGATCATGCAGCTTTGCCAGGAGCGCCGGGGTGTTTACATCAGCACCGAGTATCTGGACCCTACGCGCTGCATTCTGGTTTATGACATGCCTTTTGGCGAGATCGTCATGGACTTTTATGATAAAATCAAGTCCATCACGGCCGGTTACGGGTCGCTGAATTATGATTTGATCGGTTACCGCGAGTCAGACCTGGTCAAGCTGGACATTCTTTTGAATGGAACGCCCGTTGACGCGCTTTCAAGCATTGTGTTCCGCGAAAAAGCGTATCACCGGGGAAAAGCTCTGGCTGAAAAGCTTAAAGAAGTTATTCACCGCCAGATGTTTGAAATTGTCATTCAGGCCGCTATCGGCAGCAAGATCGTGGCGCGCGAGTCGATCAGCGCCATGCGCAAGGACGTGACGGCCAAGTGCTACGGCGGCGATATTTCCCGCAAACGCAAACTCCTTGAAAAGCAAAAAGAGGGCAAGAAGAAGATGAAGAAGATCGGGACAGTCGATCTGCCCCAGGAAGCGTTTATTTCGGTGCTGAGGGTTGATTCATGATGCTCTGGCTGCCGCTCCTGCTCCTGGCCCTTGCGCTTCTTTACCGCCACCAGATTGCCGAGGAATGGCGATTTTTCCGTACGCGCCGGACGGAATGGTTCCGCGATAAGTGGAAGAACTGGGGCGAGCCCTTTCTTGTGGCCGCGATCCTGGCTTTTGCGATCCGCACGTATCTTCTTGGTCCGTATAAAATCCCGACAGGTTCCATGCGCCCGACTTTCCTGGAAGGTGACCGTATTTTCGTGGATAAAATTTCCTACCGTTTTAAAGAGCCTCAGCGCGGGGACATCATTGTCTTCAAATACCCGTTGGATAAAAAGAAGGATTTTGTGAAGCGCCTCGCGGGACTGCCCGGTGATGAGCTTCGCATTGACAGGGGGAAGCTGATCGTCAACGGAAAAGTGCTCGAAGAACCTCCTTTCAGTGAACACTATTACTACAACCGTGAAGACTGGCCTTTTGCCAAGGAAGGTCAGGTCATTGTTGTTCCCGAGAAAAGTTATTTCGCCATGGGCGACAACTCCGCGCAGTCATCCGACAGCAGAAACTGGGGATTTGTGCCTGAAAACAACCTGGTCGGCAAGGCCTTTTTTATATGGTGGCCGCCCAAGCGCATGAAGCTGGTGAAATAAGATGAAGCATCTCCCGGATTTTTTCTGGGGTACGGCAACAAGCTCCCATCAGGTTGAAGGCAACAATGACAAGAATGACTGGTGGGAATGGGAAGTCCAGGGGAAGCTGAAAGAAGCTTCCGGAATCGCCTGCGATCATTACAACCGCTACGAGGAAGATTTCGATATTCTGGTCAAGCTTGGACACAACTCTCACAGGCTTTCGCTGGAGTGGAGCCGCCTGGAACCGGAAGAGAATGTCTGGAATGAAGAAGCTTTCCGCCACTACGAAAAAGTCCTGCAGGCCCTCCATGACCGCAAAATAGAGCCGGTCGTCACGCTCCATCATTTCACCAACCCGTTATGGTTTTCCAATAAAGGCGGATGGCTGAACGACCGCACGGCCCATTATTTTACCCGTTACGTTAAAAAAGCCGTGCAGGCTTTTGGCAAGTATGTGCGGTTCTGGGTAACGATTAACGAGCCTCTGGTTTACCTGTATCACGGTTTTTTCGCGGGCCTGTGGCCTCCGGGCATTAAATCCTATTCGTCTTCCATGCGCGTGTTCCGCAATCAGCTGCGCGTGCATCAGGAAGCGTATCAGGCCATTCATCATCATTACGAACATGAACTGAAATCCCCGGTCTGGGTCTCGATCGCCAAGCATCTTTCGCATTTTACGCCCTGTAACCCGGGTTCATGGAAAGACAAGTTTGCTGTTTCTTTGCGGAACTGGTTTTTTAATGATTTGTTTCTGGATGCGGCGATTTCAGGCTTTCTTTTCTTTCCCGGTATTTTCTCCGAGTTTCTCCCGACCCGGGCCACCCTGGACTATATCGGGGTCAATTACTATACCCGTGACTTTATCCGTTTCGGCGGTTCGCTGG
>CAZIQJ010000110.1:0-5660 GCA_964541285.1 uncultured bacterium
TGACAGCGCCTGCCTGCGTCGGTCAGGTGGCCGGTTTTGGGAAAGAGAGCTATCTTTTGGGCCTTCGCGGCCTGGTACGCTCCCTTGAGCAAAAGGAACCCCGCTGAATTTGGGAAATGATTCGTTGACAGTTACCGGCCTTTTGGGTCTAATATCCGGATATTTAACAGGAGATAAGGAATGAATCTGAAAGAACTTAAGGAAATCCTTCAGTTAATGGCTGACCACAGCCTCAACGAGATAGAAATTGAAAAAGATGGGACGAAAATCCGCCTCAAAAAGGCGGGTTCCGGGCGTTATGCGGTCGATGCTGGAGAGGCCATGCCGGTCATGGTTCCCATGCCCCAGGCTTCTATCAGCGCAGGCCCGTCCATTGCTGTGGCGGAAGCGCCCAAGGCTGTGGATGCCGCCAATATTTCACAGGTCAAATCTCCCATGGTCGGGACTTTCTATACAGCTCCGTCTCCGGATCAGCCTGCTTATGCGCCCGTCGGCAAGAAGGTCAAGGCGGGCGATGTTCTGTGTATCGTGGAAGCCATGAAACTCATGAACGAAATCAAATCCGAAGTTAACGGGACTGTAACGGAAATTCTGGTCAAGAACGGCCAGCCCGTTGAATTCGACCAACCCCTGTTCAAGATACAGAAAGACTAGGGGCTAGAGAATGTTCTCAAAAATCCTGATCGCAAACCGGGGAGAAGTCGCGCTCCGGATCATCCGTGCCTGCCGTGAAATGGGAATCCAGTCTGTTGTGGTTTTTTCGAAAGCGGACCGCAATTCACTTCCCGTCAAACTTGCGGACGAAGCTATTTGTATCGGCGAAGCGCCTTCTTCTGAAAGCTATCTTAATATTCCCGCGCTGATTTCCGCGGCGGAAATCGCGGACGTTGAAGCCATTCACCCCGGTTACGGATTCCTCGCCGAGAACGCCCATTTCGCCGAAATTTGTGAATCGTGCCAGATCAAGTTCATCGGCCCCAAGCCTGAGAGTATCCGCATGGCGGGCGACAAGTCCGTTGCGCGTCTTGAGATGGAAAAGGCCGGCGTTCCGATCATTCCGGGAAGCAAAGGCTCGGTCAAGAACCAGGAAGAAGCTCTTCGCATTGCTAAAAAATTTGGTTATCCCGTCGTTTGCAAGGCTGCGGCGGGCGGCGGAGGAAAAGGGATCAAGGTCGCGCACAATGACGGTAAATTGATCAGCGCTTTCCTCACGGCCCAGGCTGAAGCCGAAGCCGCTTTTGGAAACCGTGAAGTCTATATCGAGAAGTACCTGAAGGAGCCCCGTCATATTGAAATTCAGATCATGGCCGACAGCCGGGGGAACATTGTTCATCTTGGGGAACGTGACTGCTCAGTTCAGCGCCGTCATCAGAAGCTGATCGAGGAATCGCCCGCGCCCGGCTTTAGCGCCAAGCTCCGCAAAAAAATTGGCGAGGCCGCGATCAAGGCAGCTCGTGCTTTCAAGTATGAAAACGCGGGGACTATCGAATTTTTGGTCGATCTGGATGAAAATTTTTATTTTATGGAAATGAACACCCGCCTTCAGGTTGAGCATCCGGTGACAGAACTTGTCACCGGCATTGATATCGTGAAGGAGCAGATCATGGTGGCTCTGGGCGAAAAACTCAGCTTTACCCAGGACAAGGTGGAGTTCAGGGGGCATGCTATTGAATGCCGTATCAATGCCGAAGATCCGGACAATCAGTTCCTGCCTTCCCCGGGCAAAATCGAGACCCTGATCCTTCCGGGCGGCCCCAAGGTGCGCGTGGACAGCCATGTTTACCCGAATTACTCGATTCCGCCTTATTATGACTCCATGATCGCCAAGTTTATTGCCCACGGTAAAGACCGCCAGGAAGCGATTTCTATCATGCTGAGGGCGCTAAAAGAATCCACAATCGGGCCGATAAAAACTACGATACCATTACACGAGAAGATCCTTAAAACGCCCCGTTTCAGGCAGGGCGGGGTCTCTACGAATTTTATTGATACTCAGTTCACGACGGCTAAAATAGAGCCCGTGGAAGAAAAGAAAGTAGGCTGAACCTTTTAATGAAACCTTTTAACATTTTTGTGCAGGTTTTCGCGGTTTTCGCATTCCTGACCCTTGGAAGCCTGCTTCTGATCGTCGCGTTTCATATTCTTGCTCTCGAAGACGCGGTGCTTCAACTCCAGGCCATCTATGACAGCGGATGGCGTTCTTTTCAAACCGGACTCGTGGGGATTGTTTTCATTCTTGTCGGCCTTGCGTTTGCGCGTATCCTGGTCAAACATAAGCGTCAGGCTGAAGCTTTGATCTATCAGAGTGAAATTGGCCCCATTGTCGTTTCCGTCGCGGCCATCGAAGATATCGTGAAAAAAGTCCTCCGCCATTTCCACCTGATCAAGGAATGGAAAGCCAAGACCCGGATTGACGGCAAAGACGTGGAGATTAAACTTCGTCTCGTTCTCTGGTCCGGTGCGAGGCTTCATCAATTTTTGCAGGAAGTTCAGGAAGAAGTTCGTCAGCGCGTACGCAAGCTTCTGGGTGATCAGAACAACCTCGAAGTTGTCTGCGATGTGCAGCGCATTGAAGACCACGAAGTCAATCTTCAGGAAACTGCCCGCGAAAAAGTTGTTTCTCTTTAATTAAAAATCTGAAAACACAGGGGTGAATGTCATGCAGCGCATTGGTATTTTGACGGGTGGTGGTGATTGTCCAGGTTTGAATCCGGTGATCCGGGCGGTGGTAAAAAAGGCAACGCTTGAAGGCCTTCAGGTCATCGGTTTTCGTAACGGCTGGAAGGGTATTGTTGAAGATGATTTCATTATTCTGGACAACCTTTCCGTTTCGGGCATCCTGCACCGCGGCGGAACCATTCTCGGCACCTCCCGCACCAATCCCTACAAGAAGCCCGGGGACGTGGATAAGGTAAAAAGCAATATCAACAAGCACGAACTTCTCGCTCTTGTTGCGGTAGGCGGGGAGGACACCCTCGGCGTTGCCAACAAACTTTCGATCGAGGGCGTGAAAGTCGTGGGCGTTCCCAAAACCATCGACAACGACCTGAACTCCACGGATTATACGTTCGGCTATGACACAGCGCTGAACATCGCCATGGAATGTATTGACCGCCTGCATACTACGGCTGAATCTCATAACCGTGTGATCGTGGTGGAAATCATGGGCCGTCACGCGGGCTGGATCGCTCTTGAAGCGGGCCTTGCCGGCGGCGCGGACGTTATTCTTATTCCCGAAGTGCCTGCGGACATTGATGAGGTCTGTGAGCTCATCAAGAAGCGCCACGCGCGCGGCCGTTCGTTCAGCATTGTGGCTGTGGCCGAAGGCGCGACGTTGAAAAACCAGAATGTCACCGTGGACCAGAAGCTTGACGCTTTTGGGCATGTGCGTCTGGGCGGCATTGGTCAGACCCTTTGCGATATGATTGAAGCTAAGACGGGTTTTGAGACCCGCGTGACCGTGCTGGGGCATATTCAGCGCGGCGGCAGCCCGACGGCTTTTGACCGCGTGCTCGGTACCCGCTTCGGCGTCCGGGCCGTGGAATTGATCAAAGAAGGAAAATTCGGTCACATGGTCAGCCTCCAGGGACGTCAGATTGTGCCCGTGAAACTTGCGGACGCGGTCGGCGAACTCAAGACGGTTCCGCCTGAATATTACAAGATGGCCCAGGTTTTCTTCGGTTAATCATGAGAGACCAATTTCAGGCCATCCTGTCAGACCACAAGAAAGCTTTTGACGCCAGTTTTTCATCCGGGCATCTCGATACCCTCGAGAAAATTTCCCGGGAAATTCTTAAGGCCTTCAAGTCGGGTCACAAAATTCTCCTTTGCGGAAACGGTGGAAGCGCTGCTGATTCTCAGCATATCGCCGCTGAATTCATCGGCCGCTTCAAGCTGGAGCGCCCGAGCCTTCCCGCGATTTCCCTGACGGTTGACACCTCGGCCCTGACGGCTCTGGCAAATGATTATGCCTACGAAAAAGTTTTTTCCCGGCAGGTTGAAGGCCTTGGGCAAAAAGGGGATATCCTGATCGGTATTTCCACGAGCGGAAACTCCAAAAACGTTCTTGAAGCTGTGCGTACGGCGAAGAAAATCGGTATTCTGACGGTTGGGTTCACCGGTGCTGACGGCGGAGCTCTCGCGGGCGAAGCCGATCTTTGCTACCGGGCCGAGAGCCGCATCACGGCGCATATTCAGGAAATGCACATCACGGCCCTGCACGCTGTTTCCGAGGTCGTTGAAAACGTTTTCTTTGGCGCTTGAGGCATGCCTCAAAAGACCCCGTCTCTTCCTGCCCTGAAAAAAATCCTCAGCGCGCTGAAAAAGCGCGGAAAAAAAATCGTATTTACCAACGGCACGTTTGACATCCTGCATTTGGGTCACGTGACCTATCTTCAAAAAGCCCGGAAAGCCGGTGATACGCTGGTGGTCGGCGTTAATACTGACAGGTCCGTCAAATCCTATAAAACACCCGATCGTCCGATCAACCCTGAGCAGGACCGCCTGAAAGTTCTGGCGGCTCTGGAATGCGTCGATTTTGCCATCCTGTTTGATGACCCGACGCCCTTGAAGCTGATTAAGGCCCTGAGGCCCGACATCCTGGCCAAAGGCGCGGATTGGGAGAAATCAAAGATCGCAGGGGCAAAAGAAGTGGAATCCTGGGGCGGTAAAGTTGTGCTGGTTCCGCTTGTAGCCAACCGTTCCACGACCCGTATCATTGAAAAAATGAGGACGTGATGGCCTCATCAGCGCGTGCCTTTCTCAGAATTCTGGACGCGAACTTTAACCGGGCAAAGGAAGCTTTGCGTGTCTGCGAAGATCTTGCACGGTTCCTTCTCGCCGATTCCCGGCTGACCTCGGATTTCAAGGGCTCACGCCACGCTCTTACCCGTATCATTTTGAAGTTTCCGGCGGGTTACCGCAAGCTTCTAGATGCCCGCGACTCTGCGCGTGATGTGGGACGCCATAAAATCATAAAAGATAAACGGGGCGCCCTGGTCTGGCAGGACCTGATGGCGGCGAATTTGAAGCGCGCACAGGAAGCAGCCCGCGTTCTTGAAGAAATATCCAAAGTTCTGGCGCCGTCACAGGCCTCGGAGCTTCAGCGTTTGAGGTTCAGGCTGTATGAGCTGGAAAAACGAAGCGTTCGCAAGTTTTAAGCTTTACGCGGTCACGGACTACAAGGGAGCGGACGTGAGTTCCGCCGCAGACTTCCTGGCCCGAATCGATGCTGCATGCAGGGGCGGGGCGGACATTGTCCAGCTCCGCGCCAAAAATCTTTCAGACAGCGCCCTTTTTACATTGGGGCAGCAGATGCGCAAGATTACCGCGTCTCATAAAAAGCTTTTTTTTGTAAACGACCGCCCGGATCTTGCGGTCGCGCTTGAGGCGGACGGGATCCACATTGGCCAGGACGATTTACCAGTTGATGCGGTCAGAAAAATCATCAGCGGCCGGCCGATATTGATCGGGAAATCCACGCACTGCCTGAAAGAGTCACTGGCCGCTGAAGCTGAAGGGGTCGATTATGTTGGGGTGGGTCCTGTTTTTTCCACTCCCACAAAACCGGACTACCAGGCCGTGGGCCTTGAGTTTGTCCGCCAGGCGGCGGGAAAGCTCAAAATCCCTTTTGTTGCAATAGGTGGAATTGATTTGGGAAA
>CAZIQJ010000110.1:5670-7785 GCA_964541285.1 uncultured bacterium
GGGAAATATCCGCTCTGTGCTGGATGCCGGCGCTCGCCGGGTCGCAGTTGTCAGGGCCATTTTTGACGCAAAGGAGCCATATGAAGCAGCAAAGCGAATCCGTGCAGAAATCAGCCATGCAGACTGAAAAAACGCCTCTGGTGGTCATTGGAACCGTTGCCATTGACGCCGTGGAAACGCCTTTTGGCAAGCGAGACCGGGTGTTTGGGGGCTCTGCCTCTTATTTCTCATATGCCGCCAGCTTTTTCACGCCGCTTTCGCTTGTGGCGGTAGTGGGTAAGGATTTTCCCGATGAGTACAGAAGCGTTCTTCAGGAACGGAACATCGACCTTTCCGGTCTTCAGGTTCGTGATGGAAAAACATTTTTCTGGAAAGGGAAGTACGGCTCGGACCTTAACAGCGCACAGACGATTGAGACGCAGCTGAACGTCCTGCTGGAATTTGATCCCAAAGTCAATTTGAAGCAGACTCCCGATTGTCTTTTTCTGGCCAATATCGATCCCGTGCTGCAGCTCAAGGTTCTGGACCAGCTGGAAAAACCGCGGATGAAATTCGTGGCCTGCGACACCATGAACTTCTGGATACATAACAAGAAGCAGGATCTTTTAAAAGTGATTGCCCGCGTGGACGCGATTGTGCTGAATGACGGCGAGGCGCGCGATTTGACCGGCGAGACCAACCTGATCCGGGCAGCGCAGAAAATCAAGGAGATGGGTCCGCAGAAAGTTGTCATCAAGAAAGGTGAGCACGGCGTGCTTCTTTTTGAAGGTTCGCGGTTTTTTGCCCTGCCGGCGTATCCTCTTGAATCCGTGTTTGATCCAACGGGCGCAGGAGACAGTTTTGCCGGCGGAATGATGGGCTATCTGGCCGCGACTGGAGATTTCAGTTTTGAAAATTTCAAGCGGGCTGTCGCGACCGGCAGCGTTGTCGCGTCTTTCACGGTGGAAGATTTCGGATTGGAAAAGCTCCGGAGAATCCAGAAATCTGACATTCTGGAACGCCTTGAAATTTTCAAGAAAATCAGTACATTCTAGTTTTTCCGCGGGATTAGCATAGTGGTAATGCAATAGCTTCCCAAGCTATTGAGACGGGTTCGATTCCCGTATCCCGCTTTTTCTCCTCATTTTACCCCTTCTCGGCAAAGCTTAAAATTTCTTAAGCACTTGCTGTAACTCATTCATATGAAATAACTTAAATGGGGGATTATTTTTGTTATTTCTTTGACAGCCCCAAAAACTTACTGTATACTTTTTAAGACATTTTAATAGGCGCTTTATAAGCTTATATAACACAGGCTTATGAACGCAGCGGCACACCAGCTAGATCTAAACTAGCAAAAGAGGGACGGCAAACTAAATGCTCGACTGGCGGCAAGGAAAAGCGAGGCCCTGGCTTCGCACCGTTGCATTTTTCACGGTTGTGTTTTTCACAACCACCAGCGTAGTTCGGGCAGACATGATTCCATCCCGGATTTCAGCGCCGGCTCAACCGGCTCCTGCCGCACCTGAAACAAATCTTTTCGACTCCATTTCGCTTCCTGAATCCATCGGGCAGATCAAAAGAAGCTTTCAGGGTTCGCGCGACCGTATCGTGATCCACATTCAGGACGCGCACGTTAACCACGAAGCCCAGAGCAATATCGCCAACGTTCTTGATTATTTCGCTACCAACCACGGCATGAAACTGGTCAACCTGGAAGGCGCGGAAGGGGATCTCGCTACTGAGCTTTTCTCTTTCATTCCCGACCAGCAAGTCCGCCGTGAAGTTTCTGATTATTTCCTGAAACAGGGAAGGTTGTCCGGGCCTGAATACCTCGCGGTTGTGGACAAGCCCGCGCTTAAACTTTACGGCATTGAAGACAGCCGCGTTTACCAGGAAAACAGAAAAGCTTACCTGGATGCCCGGGCGTCGCATGAACGCGATGAACAGATTCTTTCCGATCTCCAGAAAATTCTGGACAATGTTTCCCGTTATGTTTTTTCCGATGAAATGCTGGAGCTCAACAAACGCAAGTCCGCGTTTCAGGAAGGCGGCCGCGAACTTGTGGCTTATGTGCGGTTCCTGCTGGAGATGGCAAAGAAAAACAATATCGCCCTGCACGAATACCCGGGCATG
>CAZIQJ010000111.1:0-7714 GCA_964541285.1 uncultured bacterium
TGCGGCGCGTAAAAAGTCGCCATTTCGTAGGCTCCGATCACGGTCCTGCCGACCGCGCGTACCACGCCAAAGGGAACGCCAAGTGCCAGCACCTTGACCGGATTGGCCTTGGGTTCCTGGGACATAAAGGTGGGGGTTCTCGCGATCTCCGTCCAGCCGAAAAGCACGTTGGAGGAACCCCGGGTAAACTTCTGGCTCATCTCTGACTCAAACTGCCCCATGGGCGCGGGCTTGTTTTCAAACTTGTAGTCGTAGCCGGCTTCCGCTCTTCCCGGACCGCTCAGGCACAGGCCTGCGGCCAGTATAAAAGACACAAAACTCCTGCTGTAAATGAACTTTTCCATCGTCTCTATTTTCGGCATTTGCAGGCGTTTCATAAAGAACGTATAATTCCATTATATGAAAGCACGGCATTTTGCCCTTCTGATCCTGGCGGTTCTGTGCGCGGTCATGCCTTCGCGGGCGGGCGCGGACGGTGACCTTGACTATACCTTCAAGGACAAGGACGGTAATCTGGTCACCTTTGACCGGAACCGGACGTTTTATTCCAAAACCTCCCCGGGCCCCTGGAAGGGACTGGAAGCCGCGCATGAACCCGTGGTCAAAGCCGTCATCCGCAAGGACGGACTGGAAATGACCCGGGTCGTAAGTCTTGAAGTTTCTCATGCCATGGAAGAAGAAGGAAAAAATGGCAAGATCAAGGCCATTTACCTTCTGGATAAAGACGGGCTGGTAGTCGGTTACGAAAAATTCGGCAAGACCAGCTCTGAGGCTAAAATGGAAGTCTGGCTGAACAGCGTCATCAATTACGTTGAAGTCTACGTGGAATGCAGCCAGCACGGCATCTGGCTCAAAAAAATTTATTTTTAACCGCTTTTGAAACTCTCCCGGAGGAACGATTCATCATGTTGAATGGCATCCGAAAGAATACCAAGCTGATTGTCTGGAGCACCGTCATTTGCCTTGCCCTTCTGGGAGGATTCAGCGTAGGCGTCCAGTTCCAGAAAAAAGGACGGGTCGCGGGCGAAGTGTTTGAAAAAAACATCAGCTTCCAGGAATACGAATCTTTTTACAGGGCCAACCAGATTTTTTCCTTTACGGGCAAGCCGCCTGACGACCCGGACGCGCTCCGCCAGGTCACATGGGAAACCATCATTTACGCCCGCGAAGCCAAACGCCTGAAACTGGAAGTCAGCGATGAGGAAGTCCGTACCGAGGTCCTGCGTATTTTGTCCGGCCAGAAGATCGAGAACCCGGACATGCAGACTTACCGCCGCTGGTTAAACGCCACGGTCCGCGAAACGCCGAAGGAGTTTGAAGGCCAGATCCGCGAATGGCTCCGCATCCAGAAACTGATCCGCAAGGTGCGCGAAGAACAAAAACCCGTGAACCCGACCGAAGAGGAAATCCGGGAAAGATTCATGATGGATAAAACAATGATCGCCGGTGAGATGATCGCCTTTAAAACACCTTACACGGCCGTCAAATTCAAAAACGAAGCCAAGACGCCGGCCGCATGGGCGGAAAATGCCAAAAAGCAGAATCTGACCATCCAGAAAAAGGGACTGACCCCTTCCGGCGAATGGATTTCTCTTTTAAATATCGCGGAGAGTGAAAAGGCGGCCTTTTTAAAACTCTCAAAAGGCGAGATTGCCGCGCCCTTCCTGGCCAATAACGAATACTTGCTGATCCTCGTGACCGACAAGAAAGCGCCGGATGAAGCGGAGTATGAAAAAAGTTTGCGGCAGAAATATATTGATGAAATTAACGAGAAGAAAAGCTACGAGAGTTTTCTTTTGTGGCATCAGGACCTGCTGAAGCGGGCCAACCTGAAAGACCATCAGCCAAAACCTGAAGATGCCGTTCAGGTCCCCGCGCCGGCGGCCGCTCCGATAGCTAAATCCTAGGAGCGTTTTTTGGGTTTGTCGTCGTAATGGCGCGGCTTGTACCTTTTCATGCCGATCAGCACAAAGACCAGCACGATCAGGAGCAGGCCCGTCATAGAGGCGAAAAAGAGCAGCGCGAACGGGCGGTAAACCCGTGAAACGGCTTTAAGGGTGTAAATAGAGTAGCTGCCCTGAAAATCCTTGAGAGAGAATTTCCACGAAGCCTTGTTCTTTCCGGCGGTCTGGCCGTTGGTGGAAAGCAGCTTCCCCGGCATTTCAACTTCTGAAGCAAAATGGATCTGCGGCAGGATTTCATCCTCAAGCCGGACGCGGGCCAGCTCTTCGAGTTCAGAATCCTGAAAACTCTGCCCCCGGCTTTCAGACTGCTGCTTGATTTCCTGTTTCAGGTCCATCATCAAAAGCGGGATGATGTTGACGTTCTGAAACGTTTCTTCATAAACAAATGTAACGGTCAGGAAACCCTGGTAGCGGCGGACCTCGACCTGGTTGCGTGAAAAAATATTATTCTCAAACGGCTGCTTGATGCCTGATTCTTCGAGTTTCTTTCTCTCTTCCGGAGTCCAGCCGGAAGTCACCTTTACAAGATCAAATTCATAATCAGAGGGAATAACCTGCCCTGACGGGAAAAACCCCTGGGAACGGATATGCTGATAGGTGTCAGGAAAAAGTGCGTGGGAACCTTTGGTCTCCCAGGTCCGGGACTGCCAGGGACCTTTTTCGGGAACCTTGAAAATTTTTGCGCCGCGGCCGTCGATCGCGGTCGCCCGCTGAACGGAGCCGTCCTGTTTGACCGTTGTTTTGAAATCAAACTCGGTTTCAATACATCCGGAAAGCACGCAGGCCAGAAATAAGAATGCCGCGCCCTGAATCCAACGCATGAAAGCTCCTTTTTTTGACATGGCGGTATTGTACCACGGCCGGGTTCGTTGACAAAGAATCCCTGCGTTGTTATACTCGGCCTTCCATGCAGAAAACTGTACAAGAAATCGCCCAGCTCGTCCGGGGAAAAGTCATCGGGGACGAAAAACTCCCTGTGGTCGGTATTACCAATATGGAAACCCCTGGCCCGGGGCTGCTCACCTTCATCCAGGACGAGAAAAACCTGGCCGGGATGGAAGCTTCGCAGATCGCCTGCCTGATTGTACCGCCGTCGGTCAAAGCTTCCTCCAAAACCCTTATCCAGGTCCCCCATCCCAAGCTGGCATGGGCCAAGCTTCTGGCAGAGTTCTTTCCTGCCCCTGCTTACAGCCGTAAAGTCTCAAAGCTCGCTTCCGTGGCCAAAACCGCAAAGCTGGGAAAAAATGTCACGGTTGAGGCTTTTGCCGTGGTCGGTGAAAACGCGGTCCTGGAAGACGAAGCCGTGATTCTCAGCCACGCTGTGGTCGGACCCAATGTCGAAATCGGCGCAGCAAGCGTGCTTCATCCCGGAGCGGTCGTTTATAACAGCTGCAAAATCGGAAAGAACGTGACCCTGCACGCCGGATGCGTCATCGGCGCCGACGGTTTTGGGTATGTCACCACGCAGGAAAAACAGGAAAAGGTTCCCCAGGTCGGGAATGTCGTACTTGAAGATGATGTGGAAATCGGAGCCTGCACCACGATTGACCGGGCCACCATAGGATCCACGATCATTGGCAAAGGCACCAAAATCGACAATCAGGTACAGATCGGCCACAATGTCACCATTGGCCCGCACACGGTTATCTCCGCGCAGACCGGAATTTCAGGAAGCTCCAAGGTCGGCGCTCATGTGACCATGGGCGGAAAAGCGGGATTAGGGGATCATGTGGAAATCGGAGACTGGACCATGGTGGGCGCAGGAGCCGGCGTTCCCAGCGGAAAAAAAGTTCCCGGAAAACAGATCATTTTCGGACAGCCCGCGCGGCCCTATCAGGAAGCGCGCAAGCAGATTGCCGCGCAGCTTCGTTCAGCGGAAATGCTGGATGAAATCAGAAAGCTCCGGAGCAAGGTTGACGCTCTGGAGAAAAAAGCCGCCTCAGAGAAAGCCTGAAGAACTACTTCCCCCGCCTGTGATCAATCAGGCTTAAAAATTCCTGCCGCACCCTTTCAGAGTTACGGAAACTTCCGAGCATTGCACTCGTCACAGTATAAGCGCTTGCCTTTTCAACTCCCCGCATGGCCATGCACATGTGCAGGGCTTCAATAACAACCCCCACACCAAGCGGCTTGAGCGCGTCCATAAAACAATCGGCGATCTGCATAGTCAGACGTTCCTGCACCTGCAGGCGCTTGGCAAACACATCCACGACACGGGGAATTTTGCTCAGCCCCAGGATTTTTCCTTTGGGAATATACGCCACATGGGCCTTGCCGTAAAAAGGCAAAAGATGGTGTTCGCAAAGAGAAAATATATCGATATCCTTGACCACCACCATTTCGTCATAAGGCTCGTTGAAAATCGCGCCGTTCAGAATGGCCTGAACGTCCTGACGGTAGCCGCGCGTCAGGTATTTCAGGGATTCGGAAACGCGTTTGGGAGTACGAAGAAGACCTTCCCTTTCCGGATCTTCACCAAGATGCGAGAGAAGTTCCCGGACCAGATCTTCCGTCTGCGGGGTTTCCTGCTCTTTACTGCGGGCCGTCATAATTTTTGCCATTTTAGATTCCTTTTAATCCTGAATTTATGAAACTGCGTTCGCGGCCACGCTGTTGGCCAGAGTTTCTGCCGCTTTCTTAAAAGCCTGCGCCGCCGGGGCGCTGGCTTCCGCGGAAACAATGGGCTTGCCCGCGTCTCCGCCCACACGCACACGCGCGTCCAGCGGAATTTCAGCCAAAAACGGCACACCGAAATGTTCCGCGGCCTTGCGCCCGCCGCCTTTCCCAAAAATATCTCCCGTCATATTTTCAATAATGCCGAGGATCGGAACCTGCGTTTTCTGAAACATGGCGATCCCCTTGCGCACGTCCATCAGCGCCACTTCCTGCGGCGTGGTCACAATGACTGCGCCGGTCAAAGGAACGTTCTGTACCAGTGAAAGCTGGACATCGCCCGTGCCCGGAGGCAGGTCCACCAGAAGAAAATCCAGCTCTCCCCATTCAACTTTCTGCACCATCTGCGTGACCGCGCTGTGAAGCATGGGCCCGCGCCAGACCATGGGCTGATCGGCCGGAACCAGCACGCCCATGGAAATCATTTTCAGGCCGCATGCGGGAACAGGAATCATTTTCTCGTCTTCCGTAATGCCAGGGCGCGTCTGCGGAGCGACGCCGAGCATCAAGGGAACATTAGGCCCGTAAATATCACCATCCATCAGCCCCACACGGTTGCCGGCCTGGGCCAGAGCGACCGCAAGGTTAACCGCGACTGTCGTTTTACCCACACCGCCTTTTCCGCTGGCCACCGCAATCACATAGCGGATGCCTTTCACGCCCGTCTGATTCAGAAAAGCCGGGCGGCTGGTATTCAGGCCGGAGATGACCACCCGGATTTCAGGAGCGCCGGGTAAACGCTGAAGTTTCTCCTTCACTTCTTTTTGAAGGGCTTCTTTCACCGCAGCCGAAGCCGTGGAAACGGTCAGTTCAACTTTCAGGGCCGGGCCGTCCATTTCTACAGACTTCACCATGCCCAGGGAAATAATGTCTCTTTTAAGTTCAGGGTCCTGGATGCTTTTCAAAGTCTCGAGAATCTGTTCTTTTGCAATCATTTAACGCTCCACCATATGCTTCCTGGAATTGCGGACCGCTTCAGCTGTTTCTTTTAAAACAGAGCAAAGCATTTCCACATCGCGCGGTGTTGTGTAACGGCCGAAACTGAAACGGACCGCGGACGCCGCTTCATCATCGGAATAACCCATGGCTTTCAAAACATGCGAAGGTTCCTGGGAACCGCTCAGGCAGGCGGAGCCGCTGGAAGCGAATACCCCTTTTTGATCAAGCGCGATCAAAAGGCTTTCCGCCTCTATCCCGCTGAACCTCAAATGGCTGGTATTGGGAATGCGCGGCATTCCCGCGCCGGTGACTGAAACGCCCGTGAGTTCGCGGCAAATAACATTTTCAAATTCATCGCGGAGAGAAGCCAGACGCGCCAGCTCGTCCTGAAAATTCTTTTCAAGCAGCGCGCACGCCGCGGCAGCGCCGACAGCGCCCGGAAGATTTTCGGTTCCGGCCCTGCGGCCGCGTTCCTGGGATCCTCCGGAAATGAAAGATGAAAAAGGAATTTGCCGGGCGGCGTACAGAAGCCCGATGCCTTTGGGTCCGTAAAACTTGTGCGGTGAAAAAGAGACAAAATCAGCGTTCATGGATTTCAGAAAAATCGGGCACTTGCCCGCGGCCTGCACCGCGTCCACATGAAAAAGAATGCCTTTGGATTTGACCATGGCTCCGATTTCGCTCACAGGGAAAAGGATCCCTGTCTCATTATTGGCCATCATAACAGAAACAACCGCTGTATCTTCAGTAAGTTCCGCCGCAAGTTTTTCCATATTAAGACGGCCTTCAGAATCAACCGGGATCCGGCAGATTTCATACCCTTCGTTCTCAAGGACCTGCGCGAATTTATGAATACTGGAATGTTCCACTGCTGTTGTGACCATGCGGCGCTTGCCGGTTGTGCGGAAAGCCGAACGAATGGCCGTGTTATTACTTTCCGTGCCGCCGCTTGTAAAAATGATCTCGCGTTCATCGGCGGCGCCAAAAAAACGGGCAATGTCCCGGCGTGCCTGCTTCATGGCACGCGCGGCTTCCTGCCCCGGCCTGTGCAGGCTGGAAGGATTGGCAAAGGAGGCAGACCAGAAGGGTTCCATGGCCCGGAACACTTCAGGTGCCAGGGGCGTGGTCGCGTTATAGTCAAAATAAAGGTTTAAAGGGTCTGACATGGGAAAAAGGTCCCTTCCAGATTGACCTAAGCTTAATGAAATCAGAAGCTTATGACGGAGTTTCCGGGAGAGAGGAATTTATTATCCCTGTTTCCGGAGGGAAAGTCAAACTCAGAACTTCCCCGGGAAACGCTATCGAGGAGGGCGGTCAGCAGGGTTATAGTAGCGGGTGTAGGTGTGGTAGTAGTGCTTGCTGTACCCGCCGTAGCGTTCCTTTTCAAAATTGACCATACTCAGAATGATGCCAATGATTTTGGTACCTGCTTTTTCCAGCTGTTTCTGGGTATGTTTGATCAAATCCACCGGAGTTTTTCCGGATGCAATGACCATGACCACCTGGCCGATGATACTGCCAATGACATACCCGTCACCAATACCGGTCAGCGGCGGGCAATCGATGATGACGCGGTCGTAACGCTCGCGCACTTCCTTCAGGAACTGGCGCATCTTTTCAGAACCCAGAATTTCACCCGGGTTAGGAGAAACCGGACCGCTGGTAATAATGGTCAGGTTCTCAACAAACGTTTCCTTCAGAATGGCGTCAATGGAAACATTGCTGGTCAGATAATTCGACAGCCCCACGGCATTGTCGACACGGAAAATCTGATGCAATACGGGACGGCGCAGGTCACCGTCAATTAAAAGCGTGCGGTTGCCGTCCATGGCAAAGGAAATCGCGATGTTGTGAGAAGTAAAGCTCTTGCCTTCATGCGGCAGACAGCTGGTGAAAACCAGTGTCTTGAGCGATTCGGGTGAAGCTGAAAAGTTAATAGCGACCCGCAGATACCGGAAAGCTTCCGCGATCTGTGTATTTTTTTGATAATACCCTGCCAGCATTTTCGACGAGTCTTCACTCTCCCACATCTTGCCTTTGACAAAAGGCACTGGCCCCAGAAACGGCAGCATCAAGCCCTTGCGCTCCAGGTCCTCGAGAGACTTGACGGTATCATCAAAATAATCGAGAAGAACAAT
>CAZIQJ010000112.1:0-7699 GCA_964541285.1 uncultured bacterium
TTGGTTTGAAGAGCATCGAAAATTTGGAAAGAAATTGCAGGCGCAGGTGTCCCCGGGGCCGAGGATTTCATAGATCTGCTCTTTTCCCTGGTTCGAAGTCCGGTAAACCTTGACTCTGCCCGCCTTGACGAAAAAAAGCCGGGTACACTCCCCTCCTTCATTATGAAGGATTTCGCCTTTCTGGAATTTTTTCTCAACAAGGCATGAAGCGACCGTCTCAAGCTCGGCGCTCGTAAGTCCCTGAAAGAAAGGAATGTCTTTAATAGCAAGCAGCATAGAGGTCTCTCATCTAAATAGTACACCGGGATTCAAATCGCTGAAACTGTTTTTTAAGGGCAGGAACGCCCCTCCCCCGGCTCTAGATCTTGACCTCCAGCAGCGAAGGGATTTGCGCCGCAGGCACGGGCGGGCTGAACAGGAACCCCTGGAACTCATCGCATTGAAAGTCTTTCAGGCACTCCAGCTGGAGGCGGGTTTCCACACCTTCCGCAAGAACCTTGAGCTTCAGGGTTTTTGCCATCTTAATGATTGCGGAAACCATTTCAGCGTTTTCCGGCCGGGTCTCAATGTCCTGAATAAAAGAACGGTCGATTTTAAGCGTGTCGAAGGGAAACTTTCTCAGGCTTGCCAGTGAGGAATAACCGATGCCAAAATCATCAATGGCCAGCATGACCCCCTGGTCTTTCAAAGCCTTCATCTGTGCCAGCGTTTTTCCCGTGTCCTTGATCAGCAGGCTTTCAGTCAATTCGAGCTCCAGACAGGCCGGAGGGATCCCTGACTTGGCAATGACCTCCGACACTTCCTGCGGCAGGTTGCCGGACTCAAGCTGCCGGCCCGAAATATTCACAGCCACGCGCAGGTCCAGGCCGTCCTTGTGCCACTCTTTCAGCTGACGGCAGCTTTCCTTCAGCACCCATTTTCCAATGGTCTGGATCAGCCCGTTTTCTTCAGCCATGGGAATGAACTGCAGCGGCGAGAGCGTGCCAAAGTGGTCATTTTTCCAGCGGATCAAAGCTTCAACAGCCTTGACGCGCCGGGCCGCGAGATCCACCTGCGGCTGGTACAGCAGGCTGAACTCCTGGTTTTTCAGCGCCTGATAAAGATCATTTTCGAGCGTAAGTCTGTCGGCAACTGTTTTCTGCATTTCCGGAAGATAAAAACACCAGCCTTTTCCGGATTCTCTGCGCGCATAATAGCGGGCCGTTTCAGCACGGGTCAGAACAGTCTCCATCCGTTCCGTTTTTTGCGGATCGTAAAAAGCGCAGCCGATGCTGCTTCTGATACGGAATACATGTTCGTTAAAAGAGACCGGCCTGCCCAGGCTCTGGGAAACCGCCCGCATCAGAGTTTCAAGATTTTCCTTATCTTTGATATCCCGGGCAAGAATATCAAAGGAATCATGCTTCCCCTGGTAAATCAGCATGCCGCCGCCCAAACAGGTCGTCAGCCGCTGGACCGCGGTGCACAAAGACATTTCCCCGCAGGCAGAACCGAAAGCTTCTGTGATGGAATTCAGATTATCGATACCCACGCTCAGCACCGCCAGAAACGGCGAGGTAAAAAAACCCTCTTCCATGCCGTGAAACTGTTTAAGCAGACGGACGCGGCTGGGAAGGCCGGTCAGGGCATCGTGGGAAATCTGGCGATTAAGCTGGTCTTTGGCGCGCTGGATTTTGACCTGGCCTTGCTGGTCCCGGAACTGCTTTTTGTCCAGACGGGTTTTTATACTGTCCAGCAGGTCATTCAGAGAAATGGGTTTGGTCAGATAATCATCAGCTCCAAGCGCCATTCCTTTGCGCACATCGGTTTGCAAATCACGGCCTGTCACAAAAATAAAGGGGATCAAGGCGGTTCGGGGATTCTGGGAGAGGCGCTGAAAAACTTCGTAGCCGTTGACCTGCGGCATTTCGACATCGCAGAGAATGACATCAGGAAGGAAGATTCCGGCAATGGAAACGCCGATATCGCCATTTTCCGCGGCCTGGCAGTCATATCCCTCGGCAGCCAGCGCGGCCATCATCCAGTCGCGGACTGAGGGCTCATCGTCAATGACCAGAATCTTCTTTTTCTTTGAAAATACCACCGCCAGGCTCCTTTGGGCAGAAAGAAGGTGCTGTTTAACCCTTCGGCAAAAAACCCAAAACCTTGCCCAAATAAGGAATAAAGCCGGAAAACGGTATAAGAATGGCTGGCTGGATGAATTTAGAACTAACTGCATGGCCGCTTGACGGCCCCAGTATCTGCTTCTCGCGAAACCGTTGCGCAACGTGGATCACAAGTCCCTTTTGATTTTTCTTCTATATTTTTTAATGAAGATGCAGGCAGGTTCTGCAAATTACGGGAAGCCGCGGAGTGCGGTCTCAACCGCTACTTCGAAATGATCGCGGAAGTGCCTGAAGCCGTCGAATCAGAGCCGACGCGGCAGATGATAGACAAGTACTCAGGATTTACGTTTGGGCCGGAACTCGTGAAGTGCGCGGATGTAATGTGCCCGCTCGAATGCTTCCGGCTGGGGGCATTTGGCCTGGCTCATACTTCCCCGCAGCATATCAAGCGACGGATATTCGTGCTTTTCCATCCACTGCAAAATACCGTCATTCAATGTTTTGATGTAAGCGATGCCATATTTGAGCAGGCTCGCGCAGACCATTCCGACTTTGGCGCCGGCCATTAAAATTTTGATGGCATCTTCGGGACGGTGAATGCCGCTCGTACCGGCCAGGTCCGCGGCCACATTCCCGTACAAAAGCGCCATCCAGCGAAGCGGGAGACGCAGTGAGACGGGGGTACTCAACATGACGTCCGGCCGGATCTCAAGATTTTCCAAGTCGATGTCCGGCTGATAAAAACGGTTGAAGAGCACAAGCCCGTTCAAGCCCGACAGGTCCAGCTGTTTGGCAATGTGGGCCAGATTCGTAAAAAACGGGCTCAATTTAACGCTGACCGGAATTGAGACATTGCTTTTGACACTCTCCGCGATTTCAATATATTCCTTTTCAATCTGGGCGCTGGATTGGTTGGCGTTTGTCTGAACTTTGTAGATATTCAACTCAATCGCATCGGCGCCGGCCTGTTCCATCTTTTTCGCAAACTGAGTCCATCCGCCGGAGGTAGTGCCGTTGAGGCTGGCAATAATGGGAATCGTGACCGCCTTTTTGGCTTTCGCAATATGTTCGAGATATTCTTCAGGCCCGAGAAGAAACTTTGTCGGCTGCGGAAAAAAATTTGCGGCTTCCGCAAAAGTGTCGGTATTGGCGTCCATATATTGAAGCAATTCAATTTTGTCGTAGGCGATTTGTTCTTCGAAAAGAGAGTACAACACCACCGCTCCCGCGCCCGAGTCCTCCATTTCCCGAATGTTCTCGAGGGTTTCTGAAAGCGGCTGGCAGGCGGAGACCACGATCGGGCTTTTCAAACGAAGACCAAGATAAAAGGTTGAAAGATCCATGTCACTACCTCCCGCTTGACGCAATGGTTTCCGTATTGGGCGCCGCTCCCTGCGCAATTTGTTCATAAAGTTTTCTACGCAGCGCCACGTTTTCAGCTGCAGATTTAAAAAGAACTTTCGCTCTTTCGGGATCGGTTTTTGTCAACATTTTGAAACGGTTTTCCATCAGGAAATATTGCTCGAGCGCCATACTCGGCGTACGGCTGTCAAGCGTGAAAGGATTTTCCCCGGCAGAGGCTTTGTCCGGATTAAAACGGAAAAGCATCCAATGCCCCGAATTAACGGCTGCCTTCTGATTCTGCATTGCAGTAGTCATGTTGATTCCGTGAGCAATGCAATGGCTGTAGGCGATCACCAGCGCAGGCCCGTCGTAAGCATCGGCTTCGAGGAACGCCTTGAGTGTGTGCTCATCGCTGGCGCCCATCGCGACTTTGGCGACGTACACATGACCGTAAGTCATGGCCATGAGGGCCAGATCTTTTTTGGCGGTCGGCTTTCCGCCCGCGGCAAATTTCGCAACCGCGCCCATCGGAGTGGATTTGGACATCTGCCCGCCGGTGTTGGAATAAACTTCTGTGTCAAGAACCAGGACTTTCACATTTTTCCCGCTCGCCAGCACATGGTCCAACCCGCCATAACCGATATCGTAGGCCCACCCGTCTCCGCCCACAATCCAGACGCTTTTTTTGACCAGCATATCCATGATTTTTAAAAGCCTCGCCGCTTCCGGATTCCGGCTGCCGACAAGTTTCTTTTTCAGATCCTCAACATACCCGCGCTGCTCGTAAATATCCGCTTCATTTTTCTGGGGATTTTCAAGAATCTTCTTCACCAGCTCCGCGTCCAGCGAATCCGAAAACTTCATCAGAAGTTCAGCTGCGAATTCGCGCTGTTTGTCGAGCGAAACCCGCATACCCATTCCAAACTCCGCATTGTCTTCGAATAAGGAATTGATCCACGCCGGGCCTCGGCCTTCCTTATTTTTAGTCCAGGGCGTGGTCGGCAGATTGCCGCCATAAATGGAAGAACATCCGGTCGCGTTGGCGATAATCGAGCGGTCACCGAAAAGCTGGCTCAGAAGTTTGAGGTAAGGCGTTTCGCCGCAGCCCGCGCAAGCGCTGGAGAATTCAAAAAGAGGCTGCTCGAGTTGCTGCTGGCGGACTTTATGAAGGTCCAGCTTACGGCGGTCAAACTCTGGAAGCTCGAGAAAAAATTTCCAGTTTTCTTTCTCTTTCTCAAGCAAGGAAAGCTGCGGGCGCATATTGATGGCTTTAAGCCGCGGCTCGGATTTGTTTTTCGCGGGGCAGATATCCACGCAGACGCCACAGCCCGTACAATCTTCTGGCCCCACTTGAATCGTATACTTCAATCCCTTGAATGCCGGCTCACGCGCGTCACGCGACTGGAAAGACGCGGGCGCTTTGGCAAGCAGCACAGGATCGTAAGCCTTCACTCGAATGACCGCGTGCGGGCAGACCATCGCGCACTTGCCGCATTCGATACAGACATCCTTGTCCCAAACGGGGATTTCCTGGGCAAGATTTCGTTTTTCAAATTGCGATGTACCGGTCGGATACGTTCCGTCACAGGGAAGCTTACTGACCGGAATGGCATCGCCCTTCCCCGCAGTCATGGCTCCCAGCACCGTCCGGACAAATTCCGGCGCATCTTCGCTTAAAGGCGCCCGCATTTCGCGTTTGCTGCCGGCTTCTTGCGGAACCCGGACTTCCTTCAAATATTGCAGAGTCTGATCTACAGCCTGAAGATTGACGCGCACCACTTCTTCACCTTTACTGCTGTAAGTCTTTTGAATGGCAGAACGGATTTCCCGAAGCGCATCTTCGCGCGGTAAAACTCCGGAGATCGCGAAAAAACAGACCTGCATGATCGTATTAATATGAGAGCTCATGCCACTCGCCCTGGCCACTTGATAAGCGTCAATGGCAAAGACTTTTACTTTTTTGGCGATCAGCTGTTCCTGCGCTGATCGGGGGAGCTGGTCCCAGATTTCTTCCGCAGGATACGGACTGTTGAGCAGAAAGACTCCTCCCGGCTTGAGGAATTCGAGCACGTCCATTTTCTCGAGAAAATTCCATTGATGGCAGGCCACGAACTGCGCGTGCTCGACCAGGTAAGGCGCGCGAATAGGCTTAGGGCCGAAACGTAAATGCGAAACCGTGACCGCTCCGGCTTTTTTGGAATCGTAGACAAAATAAGCCTGCACGTAATTCGGTGTGTTTTCTCCGATGATCTTAATCGTATTTTTATTGGCGCCCACGGTTCCGTCGGAACCGAGACCGTAAAAAAGTGCGGAAAAGACACCTTCTTCGGGAAGCGCAAAGGCCGGATCCCACGGCAAATTCGAATGACTTACGTCATCGTGAATCCCAACCGTGAAATGATTTTTGAGAGCGGCTTCCTTAAGCGCATCAAAGACACTTTTGGCCATGGCCGGCGTAAATTCCTTCGAAGAAAGCCCGTAACGCCCGCCCACAATCACCGGCGGTGATTTTTCTTTCCAGAATCCTTCCTGAATCCCCTCACGAAAAGTCTGCGAGACATCCAGGTACAACGGTTCCGCCGAAGCTCCGGGTTCTTTGGTGCGGTCCAGTACGGCAATTTTCCGTACACTCGCGGGGAGGGCTTGAAGAAACAGGCGGGCATCAAACGGCCGGAACAGCCGCACTTTCAAGACGCCGGTTTTTTCGCCCTGGCTATTCAGGAATTTTGAAACTTCTTCCGCGGTTTCGGCGGCAGAACCCATCAGCACAACAACCCGGTCCGCATCTTTGACGCCTGAATATTCGTATAATTTGTAGCTACGGCCTGTCAGTTTTGAAAAACGGTCCATCGCGTCCTGCACGATTTCAGGACAGGCCTGATAAAAAAGATTCACGCTTTCACGTGCCTGAAAATAAACATCAGGATTTTGGGCAGTGCCGCGAAGCTGCGGCCGGTCGGGTGTCAGTGCGCGGTCCCGGAACTCGGCAACTTTCTGCTCGTCGATCATTTCCCGAATCACTTCGACCGGCAGCATTTCGATTTTAGAAATTTCGTGAGAGGTGCGGAATCCGTCGAAGAAATGAACAAACGGAATGCGAGATCCCAGCGTCGCTGTCTGGGAAATCAGCGCAAAATCCATGGCTTCCTGCACCGAGGCCGAGCACAGCAAAGCGAATCCCGTGGCGCGCGCGGCCATGACATCCGAATGATCGCCAAAAATGGAAAGTCCCTGCGCCGCCAAAGAACGCGCCGCCACATGCAGAACAAGAGGCGTTAATTCGCCGGCAATTTTGTACATGTTCGGAATCATGAGCAGGAGCCCCTGCGAAGCGGTGAAGGTCGTGGAAAGCGCGCCGGTCTGCAGGGCCCCGTGAACCGCGCCTGCGGCCCCGCCTTCGCTTTGCATTTCAACCACCGAAGGAACCGTCCCCCAAAGATTGGATTTGCCCTGGGCGTTCCAAGCATCCGCCCATTCGCCCATCGGCGAAGCCGGCGTAATAGGGTAAATCGCAATTACTTCATTGGTTTGGTAAGCAACGTAGGCAACAGCTTCGTTGGCATCAATTGTTTTTTGATTTTTTTCCATAGACATTTTATCGTTTTAACAAAGTGCCGGATGAACAGATGCTTTATTTTACTATTTGCTTCATAAGAAGCTGTGACGAACGTCACAGCATGATGGGCCGTCATTGAGAAGAAAGAATATAAGGAAAGGCCTCAAGTTGTGAACTCGAGCTGGTGGCTTTTTTGACTCTCTGGCTTCAAAGGCATATTCCGCTGCACGATAAGAAATGCGCGCCTTCTATGCATTTGCATAAGGAGAATAAAGTGAGTGGCTGGGGGACTAGGACTCGGCTCCTCCGCCCTCTCGGGCTTCGGTAGCCGCCCGCCTGCAAAAACGTGACATCAGTCACGTTTTAATGCGCAGGCTCCCTTCTCGTCCTAAGCTTCATCAAAAAAGCCTGTGAAAATTCCTGTAAAACTGAGGTGATATAAAAATGGCTGGGGGACTAGGACTCGAACCTAGACAGACAGATCCAGAATCTGTCGTGCTACCATTACACCATCCCCCATTGGGAAAGCAGAGCGCGTATTATATCGGCATAGCCGGGTTTCTATCAAGAGGAATGGTGAGGAGCTGAAAAAGGGCTTTTTTAAGCGGATTGGGCGACCCAGCGGGTCTGTTCCATCAAGCCGGTCACAAAGGCGTTCAGGTCGCCGATCAAGGACTCATTGCGCAGGTACCAG
>CAZIQJ010000113.1:0-7681 GCA_964541285.1 uncultured bacterium
CTGAAATCCGCAGCCGTGGTTTTGGGCGCTATCCTATTAACCCTGTCCCCAAGGTGGTTCAGATTACCAACCATCCTGAGCACCCTCTGAACGGCAAATGGGTCGTCGGAACCGGTGTTGAAACCAATATGTGGGAATCGTCAGGTATTGTGACGGACGCGGCTCCGATTGAGGTTGAGCTGGCGCAGGAAAGAATCGAAGTGTCGGCCATTATCAATGGCGCAGAGCAGGACGTGGCCAATCAGGCCCGCCGCTCCCGCCAGTACGGATCTCCGATCGCTGAAGATATTGTGGCCGCGCGTGTTAATTATGAAGCCCTGCTCAGAACAGCTCTGTCGAATCTGGACCAGAGCATTGTCAGCCGCAATGAGCAGAACCGTGACTGGCACCAGGCCGAGATTGATTATCTTCTCGCCATTCAGAAACAGGTCTATTCTCTGGACAATGCCGCGGCTATCAATGGGCTGCTCAACATGAATGAAGGCATGGCGCAGCTGGAAATCCGCCGCCGCGCGCAGACTATTTACGAACGCCGCACGGAACCGGACGGCGCCAACGGAGTTGTTGGCCGCCCGGTGCAGACCACCCGCGTCAGCGCTGTGGAAGTCGGTTCCGTTGAAGACATCCGCAATTATCTGCGCCGCAAGCTTGGGCTTGGCGCTAAAGACAAAGTCACCAACCAGATGGTTGAAGAGTACCTTGAAAGAATCAAGGGGACTGCGGATTACGATGAATTTCTGCAGGAACTCCGCTGGGTCAATTTTGCCCCGACCAAGGACTGGAACGATTATGAAGGCATCAACGCTGAAATCCTTAAGTTCGTGGCTCCGCTGATTTCCACTGGAACGCTGATCCGTTCTGAAATGCGTTTGAGCCGTGAAGCGGTTACCCCGGAAAAGAAGCGCCGTGAGCTGATGGGCGAGGAAGCGGACGAAAACGGCCTGCTGACGCCTGTTGGTGAAATGCGCCCGATTCAGGAAATTGACCGTGATATTTTGACGGCTGAGCAGGTTGAAAAGGCTCCCACCGGACCCCGCGGTCCTGAGGAAGTCGGAGATCCTCTTCGCAGAAATCTTGAAATTCAGACGCCTGGCGCCATGCCGCGTCCTCAAACAACTAATACCCGCACGCGTGCCGGAGTTGTTGCCGGCGCCGGCAGCAGCAATCAGGTTTCTGATGCTGCTTCCGGAGTTGTCAGCGTGACAGTGACCGGCATTCGCCGGCTTGAGCAGGGTGAAACCACGGGCGGTGACCAGGTCCGGATCTATTCAGCTCCCCTGGATGCTGATTCTGTTGCAGCGCTTCTTGGAAGCCCGTATCTTCCGCCCTCGCTTCGTTCTTTCTGGGCGGCTGGTTCTTCTCCTGTAGGGGAAGGTCCCGCTCTTCTGCTGGCTGAGGTCGGTGAAGGAAAAGAGATTGAATTCGTGGGCTTTGACCGTCCTTTTGTTCCTGTTTCGAATATGCCTCCGGCGGTCAACCCTGCCAGGATCGCGCCTATTCTTGAGCAGCAGCCTGATAACATCATTCCCAAGCTGGGTGATGTCACCGTTGCTGTGACCGCATCCGTCCTTTGCTCAATGGCCGTCCCACGACGATTTCTCTTTCACCGATCCGTAATCTGAATGTGAATCCTTCGGCTGCCGTAGCGACTCGCTCCGAACTTCGTGATATCGCTGCGTTGCTTGATCAGGCTGCGCCGTCAAACAGCCAGGGGCAGGTCAATAATGTTCCTACCCGCATCGCGGCGCTGGAAGGCCTTGTTCCGGACAGGCGTATTCCCCAGACTCCGCTGAATACCGCGGCAGTTCCGGGTCTGATCCGTCTGATCGCGGCCAATGAGGACCGTGAAATCGCAGACCGTCTGACGCTTGCTCTGATTTCAAATATTCCGGCGGTCATCAATGACGTCAATATCATCCTGGACGCCGGACAGCGGCTGCAGCTTGCCGATGCCCTGCGCACGGATGGCGTCAAGGCCATTGCCGCGGACAGAATCAAGTCCGGCAAGGCTGACCTTGCTGATGTTAAATTTATTCTGGGGCTGATTTCAGTTTCCAATATTCCGGCTTTTGCGCTGGATAATTCCGCCGCGTTGATTGCTACGGCAAAAGTCCTGGCGGGAATCGCCGCGGATGAAACGGCTCTGCGCAACGACCGCCTGGTCGCGCTGCAGGCGCTCGCGTTTGTTCTCCCCGTGATTACGGCCAGCAATGACATCCGTTCCGAAAAACTCGGACAGGTTCTTGCCGGAATTGTCACGAAACAGGCCGCAAAAACCGCTGAAAACAAACTGGACCAGAATTATTTTCTCAATGCTGCCAATGCCGCTTTGACCGCGCTTGGCGAGCAGGGAGTTGAAGAACTTCTGCCTATTATTGTTCAGCCGCAGATTCCGTTCGTGCTCGCTGAGATTTTGCGCCTCCGCCGGCTTCCTGTGACGCCGCTTGTTGAAATTGCTTCTTCGAACACCAGCTCGCTTCAGCAGAAAATCGCGGCGCTGGATACCCTTAAACGTTTTGCGGACAGAGCCACGGCCGTCAATCCTTCCGCAGTTGAAAGCAGCGTCAAGCCTTCAGACGCGATTTCCATTGCCGCCCTGGTTGCCAATCCCAAAAACTCTGAAGCTTTTCGTGTGGACGCTGCCCGCGTTCTTGGAACTCTGGGAACTGCTGCAGCTCCCGCGCTTTCAATTCTGTCGAGCATCAATCCTGCGGCCGAAGCCCAGCCCCAGCAGCTGGCCACGCTTGGAACTGTGCTTGCTCAGGCGATCGTGGATATTCGCGGCCGCTCGGAACTCCGGAACTACGTGGCTGAAGCGGTTTCTCCTTCGCCGGTCTCGGTTGATGCCGAGCTTCCTGCTCCTGGAGTCAATCAGAACACGGCAGCCGGACGCATTTCACGCTCCAGCCTGACCGTGACGACTCAGTTTACCGCTTTCATCATTCGTTTCCGCACCCAGCTTGCGGTTTTTGTGCAGCAGGGGCCTCAGGTTCTGGCCGCGATTGTTTCTGAAGTTCTCGGGCGTGAAGCGTATGCGGCAACCATTCCTACGGGCCAGCCGGTGGCTTCTCTTGATGAGATTGCTCCGGTCGGTTCTTACCAGATCACGCCCAAATTTTACACGGACCTTCCCGGCGTCAAGGTTCCGGGTACGGCTACAGGCGAGGGAATTGGACGCGAACTTTTTGAATACGGCCTTCTGAAGCTTTTGGCCAAGGACAACTCTGAAGCCCTGGTTTCCCTGTTGAAAGGTTTCTCTGACCTTCAGCCCGCGGGCCAGAAACAGCTTCTGGCGGTCTTCCTTCCGCAAGGTGTGACCAAGGATGATTTTTACAAAATGTTGGCCGCCAGCATTCGTAACAAAAACAGCGGCCTTGCCAGCACGGCGGACCAGCAGGCCTTGATCGACAAGCTTGAACTTTTCATTGAAGCCATGCCGCTTCTTCCCGGCCAGACCGAAGTTGAGGAATCGAATGCGTACGTTGCCGCCAACAAGGGCGTTGCCCGCATCGGCAGCGGCGTTGTGGAAGGCGTCAAAGGCGCGGCCCAGCTGGGTATCGACAATGACATTGACCTTCGCGATTCCCGCCAGGCCATTGCGGTGGTCCTTGCGGCCATCAGCATGAAGCGCGCGGCCGATTTGATCCATGGCATTGAAAATGACCTGATCCGCGGCCAAGTACTGAGCAACTACGTGGCTCAGCATCTTGACGGCCTTGAGCAGGACGGCAGCGGCTTTAAACTGACCCGCAAGAACATTGGTCAGCTTCTCCGCTTCCTGTACGCGGTCCAGGCCTACGTCGAAACCCGCGCCTAAAAAAAGGCGGGCAGGCCGAAAAACATCGTTTTGTCCCATTTTTCCCTTCTTTCCCCCGAAGAGGGAAAAGTGGGACGTTTTTTTTGGGGGAGATCGAGCGGCTTGACACTCCGGGGGCGGGTTCCTATAATCTGCTCCTTTATCCACCCCGGCATCATACTCTTTTAGCATGAGCGTTCTGGAGCCCTTATGATTCGCAGCATGACCGCTTTTTCGCGAGCTGTCCTTTCTTCCAAAAAGGGCGCCTGGACAGTTGAGATCCGGTCTTTGAATCACCGTTATTTTGAGTTTTCAGTCAAGATGCCGCAGCCGTTCGCGGTGCTTGAAAGCCGGGTCCGTGACCTGGTGCAGTCCGGCATGCGGCGGGGCAAGGTGACCGTCAGCATCAGTCAGGAGCGTCTGGAAGACAGGCGCGAAATGAAAGTTGATGACGAGGCCGTCCGTTTTCATCTTGAAACGCTTGGGAAGCTTAAAAAGAAATTCAAGCTCGCTGGCGAGATTTCGCTCGAGCAGGTTTTAAAGCTTCCGGGAATTTTTGCCGCGGCTGACGAGGCGCCGGACCCTGAGTCTGTCTGGCCGGAAATCAAAAAAGCGGTTTTGAAAGCGCTGGAACAGGCAGACCATTCCAAACAGCAGGAAGGCGCCAAGCTTGCCAGGGACATTGAAAAAAGGCTGACTTCAGTTACGGAAGCGGTTGGGAAAATCCAGAAATACGCGGCTTCCCGCGGGGACGCGGTTTTCAGCAGGCTTCAGGCCAAAGTGGAAGCGCTGCTGGGAGAAAAAATGAAAGACCTGGAACGCGTGGAAAGGGAAGTTGCTTTCCTTGCGGAGCGCTCTGATATTACCGAAGAACTGGTGCGTATTAAAAGTCATATTGATCTTTTCAGAAAGAAACTGAAGCAGGACATGGAAGTCGGGCGTGAGCTTGATTTCATCTGCCAGGAAATGAACCGGGAAGCCAATACCATGGGCTCAAAATCCCAGTTTTTTGAGATTTCAACCGAAGTCGTGTTCGTCAAAGGCGAACTTGAAAAAATCCGCGAGCAAATCCAGAACATCGAGTAAGGCAGGCTCTGGCGCGAAGTCCGATGCGGTCAAAGGACTTCTGATCGTGCTCTCCGCGCCTTCGGGCTGCGGCAAAACCACGATCGTGGAGCGGCTCTTGAAACGCCATCCGGACGAATGGGTCCGTTCCGTTTCCGTGACAACACGTGCGCCCAGGGCCGGCGAAAAGGACGGCGAGGATTATTTCTTCGTGGACGCCGCGGGGTTTAAAAAGCTCGCGGCCCAGGACGCGCTTTTGGAACACGCCCGGGTTTTCGGGCAGGATTACGGCACGCCCCGGTCCTTTGTCATGGAGCAGCTTGAGAAGGGTAAGAAAGTCATTCTGGCGATCGATGTCCAGGGGACCCGCAAGGTCAAGAAAGCCATCGGGCAGGGATTGCCCATTTTAACGGTTTTTGTGCTGCCGCCGTCCGTCAAGGTGCTGCGTGAAAGACTTGAAGGCCGGAACACGGAATCTCCGGCGCAGGTCGATAAACGTATTGAGGTGGCACAGGAAGAGATCAAGGAGGCCCGGTTTTATGACCGCACAGTCATCAACCAGAACCTTGAGCAGAGCGTCCTTGAAATTGAAGCGATAATCGAAGAATTCGAAAAAGAAAGGAAATAAAAATAATGTCATACGTTCCACTCGAGAAACTCGTCAAGAAAGACCAGACCAGCATTTTCAAGCTGGTGCTGACCGCCGCTTCACGCGCCAATGAACTTGCCCAGGGCGCGCAGCCTCTTGTTAAAACTTCATCCAAGAAGGTCTCCACGATTGCGCTTGAAGAAATCGCAGCCGGAAAAGTCCGTTATGAAGAAACCAAGATCAAGGGCAGCAAAAAGTCCGCGTCTTAAAACCGTCGTTCATATCCTGACCGGGTCCATCGCCGCCTACAAGGCGGGGGACCTGATTCAGGAAATGCGCGAACGGGGGATCCGCGTCATCTGCGTCATGACGGAGTCGGCAAAGCAGTTTGTGACTCCTCTGGTGCTCCGGGCGCTTTCGGGAGAGAAGGTTTATCATGAATTTTTCTCTTCTGAAACCCAGTACGACGTTCTACACACCTCGCTGGCTGAAGAGGCTGACGCCATTCTTGTGTCTCCGGCTTCTGCGGATTTTATTGCCAGGCTTTCCGCCGGCATGGCCAATGACCTGGCCAGCTGCATTATTCTTGCGACCCGCAAGCCGGTTGTCATTGCGCCGGCTATGAATGACCACATGTACACGCACCCCATCACCCGGGAAAACATCGCAAAGCTGACCAAGATCGGCTACCGCTTTGTGGACCCCATTGAAGGCCATCTGGTCTGCGGCAAGGAAGCGATCGGGCATATTTCCGGCCCTGAAAATATCATTGCTGCGCTTGAAAAAGCCGTCCGCTGAACGTCTCCTCTTGAACGCACCCCTTAAAATTCTGATTACGGCAGGCCCAACCCGCGAAATGCTGGATCCCGTGCGTTTTCTTTCCAATCTCTCCACGGGCGAAATGGGCTACACGCTTGCCCGGGAAGCCCGGAAGCGGAAGCACCGGGTGACTTTAATCAGCGGGCCTACGGCGCTTCAGCATCCCCAGGGAGTCCGGTTTGTTCCTATTGTCAGCGCGGCGGATTTGAAGAAAGCCTGTGAAATCCATTTTCCAAAACACGACGTATTAATCATGACAGCGGCGGTATGCGACTTTACGGCAGCCAAGCCGCAGAAGCAGAAAATCCGCCGTTTGAAGACCAAACAGTTTCTTTTGAAACAGACGCCGGACATTGTTGCGGGCCTGGGACGGAAAAAGGGAAAGCGGGTAGTTATCGGGTTTTGCCTTGAGACCCAGAACTGGCTTGAGAACGCGCGTAAAAAACTGGAGAAAAAAAGCCTGGATGGTATTGTCGCTAATTTTTACAATGCCCGGCACGTTCCCTTTGGCAGAAGGAAAATTACCACGGCCTTTCTGGGGGCGGATGGTTTTAGCAGGCTTTGCAAAAAGTACTCCAAAGACCGGATTTCCGTGGAACTGTTGAAGTGGGCTGAAGCGCTTTTCTCGAAGAGCAAGGGCTGAAAAATTCGATTTAAAAGACCCTGCTTTTCGATATAATACAAAGAGTTGTGACGGTTTTTATCCTTTGAATGAATTTTGGAACTGTTCGTCTAACCTGGTAGATTAAACACCCCTTCAAGAGGGAGCTTTAGGCAACAAGGAGGCTTTTCATGAAGCGCAATGCAATGGCGGTTGTTCTGGTTTTATCTATTTTTCTTGCCGGCTGTGCCAGCGAGAGCAATTCGGGCGGTTTAACTGAACGTGAAGGCGGCGCGCTTTTGGGCGGCGGCCTTGGTGCGGGGCTTGGCGCTATCATCGGAAATCAGACAGGGCATGCCGGAGCCGGAACCGCGATTGGCGCCGGAGCGGGCGCTCTGACCGGAGCTTTGATCGGAGAATCTCAGCGCCGTCAGAAGGAAAACATTAAAAAAGAAATGCGGCAGGAAATGATGCAGCAGCAGTACCAGCCGCAGCCTCAGTATCAGCAGCCCGTTGCGCCCCAGGCTCAGCAGGAACTGCATACCAAATATAATCCCCGCACGGGCCAGACCTTCCCGGACCGCTACAAGTATGACCCGAATACCGGCGAAGAACTGCAATACCTTCGTTAAGTTTTGAAGAAAACAAAGCTTAAGCGCATCGGAATTCTGACCGGGGGAGGCGACTGCCCCGGTCTGAATGCTGTCATCAGGGCCGTGGTGAAAACCGCGCACCATGATTATGGTATTGAAGTTCTCGGTATCGAGGATGGGTATGAAGGTCTCCTTAAAAAACGCGCGCGCTTTTTAAG